>JAHEBK010000117.1 GCA_024642295.1 Flavobacterium sp.
AAGATGCCGTGGCTCAAAACGCTTATTATCATTTAGGAGAAAGTTATTTGAATTTAAATAAAAAACAAGAAGCGTTGAATGCTTTTAAAAATGCATCAGAAATGGCTTTTGATTTGACAATTCAAGAAGATGCCAGTTTAAATTATGCAAAATTGAGTTACGATATTGGAAACTCATACCAAAGTGTGCCTGCTGTTTTGTTGGGCTTCATTAATAAATATCCAAACAATAGTAATAGACCAACGATTGAGAAATTATTAATCGACTCTTATATTTCCTCTAAAAATTATAACGAAGCTTTGGCTTTATTAGAAAAAAGCAAAAGACCAGAAAATAAATTAGCCTATCAAAAGGTAACTTTTTATAGAGGATTGGAATTGTTTACCGATAGAAATTATCGTGAAGCAGAAAAAATGTTTAAAAAGTCAATTGACAATCAAACGGATGCCGAATTTACTGCAAGAGCTACTTTTTGGAAAGCAGAAACGGAAAACATTTTAGAAGATCACAAGGATGCTTTGTTGAGTTTTAAACAGTTTATGGGATTGCCTCGAGCAACAACAACTCCTGAATATAAAAATATTAATTACAATATTGCGTATGCTTATTTTAAGTTGAAAGAGTATGATCAAGCAGGTGATTATTTTCAAAAACATATTGATAAAGAAAAAGGCGATAAAGAACGTTTAAATGATTCTTACCTGCGTTTGGGTGATTGCCGTTTTGTGAATTCAAAATATTACCCAGCAATGGAAGCTTACAACAAAGCAATTGAGTATAATGGTTATGATGCTGATTATGCTTATTTTCAAAAAGCACTTTGCTATGGTTTTGTGGGCAAAAGTGATAAAAAAATAGACGAATTGAATTTGTTTATTAAAATGTATACCAAGTCAAGCTACAGAGACGACGCTTTGTATGAGCTGGCAAATACTTATGTGGCAACAAACAAACAAGATTTAGCCTTAAAAACCTATGATCGACTAATTGATGATTATAAAAAAGGGTCTTTTACAGCCAAAGCTATTTTGCGTCAAGGATTAGTCTATTATAACTCAGATAAAAATGATTTGGCTTTGTCCAAATTTAAAAAAGTAGCTTCTGATTTTCCTAAAAGCCCAGAAGCTTTAGAGGCTGTTTCAACTGCTAGGTTGATTTATGTAGATAGTGGTCGAGTGAATGAATATGCTACTTGGGTTCGAACATTAGATTTTGTAGCTGTTTCGGATGCAGAGTTGGATAATGATAGTTACGAGTCGGCTTATAAACAATTCGAGCAAAAGAATAGCAGCCAAGCTATTTCAGGATTCAATGCTTATATTTCAAGTTTTCCTAGAGGCTTGCATAGTTTACAAGCTAATTTTTATTTAGCACAATCTTATTTTTCTGAAGGTCAAGAATCAAAATCAGTTTCTAATTATGAATATGTAGTGAATCAATCTCGTAACGAGTTTACAGAACAATCGTTAACTCGATTAGGGCAGATTTACTTAAAAAATACTGATAAAACGAAAGCAATTTCAGTTTTAGAACGTTTAGAAAATGAAGCAGAATTGATTCAAAATAAAATATTCGCTCAATCTAATTTGATGAAATGTTATTATGACAATAAGGATTATGCTCGTTCGGTAGTTTATGCTGAAAAGGTTTTGAATAGTTCCAAAATAGACGATAATGTTAAAAGTGATGCTCAAATTATCATTGCACGTTCTGCAATACAAACTGGTGATGAAGCAAAAGCCAGAGCTGGTTTTGCAAAATTGTTACCTATTGCAAAAGGGGAATTAGCAGCTGAAGCATTGTTCTATGATGCTTATTTCAAAAATAAGGATGGTAAATTTGAAGCGTCAAATGTTGCGGTGCAAAAAATTGCTAAAAGTTATTCAAGTTACCGTTTTTATGGAGCCAAAGGATTGGTCGTGATGGCAAAAAACTTTTATGGTTTAAAAGATAGTTTTCAAGCTACTTATATTTTAGACAATGTAATTCAGAATTTCACGGATTTCCCTGATGTAGTTGCAGAGGCAAGAAGAGAATTAGACCGAATTAAAACAGAAGAAGCTAAAACAAATTCATCGATAACAAATTAGAGAAATTAGAAAAAACAAAAAATATGATATTCAAATTTCAACATAAATTAGTAGTAGTAATGGTTTTAGTGAGCTTTCAGTTTACTATTGCTCAGAAAAAAGAAAACATAGGGTCTGAGGAAGTAACGGTTGTGAAATCATATAATCCTTCCATTTCAGATGCTTCAAAAATAAAAGAAACACCTTCACTTGATGATGATGGAAATACAAAAAAAGAAACGATTAAGTATTCTATTTTTTCCTTTCCAGTAGCATCTACATTTGCTCCGTTGAAAGGAAAAGCAGAAGGTGTTGATAAAACAAAACAAGCGCATTTGTATGATAATTATGCGACTTTAGGATTTGGTAACTTCAGAACTTTAAATGCGGAGTTGTTTGTAAATCAAGAGTTGAATAATAACGATTATGTAGGGGGGATGTTCCGTCATTTGTCTTCACAAGATGGAGTTAAGGATGCCGAATTGAAAAGCAATTATTACGATACTTCAATAGACTTGACTTATGGAGCAACGTATAACAATACTACGTTTAATTTTGATTTAGGTTATAAAAACCAAATTTACAATTGGTATGGTTTGCCAATGGATTTTGGGAGTTTACAAACGCCACAAGATAGAGAAGATATAATCAATAGTATAAATCCACAGCATTCGTATAATACCTATTCAGTAGGAGGAAGAATTGGTTTTAGTGATAGTTTTATCAATCAAGCTAATTTGAAATTCACTCATTTTGCCGATACTTTTGGTTCAGCCGAAAACAGATTTTATGCTAAACCTACTTTTCAGTTTGAAGTAGGAGAGGAGTCGGTAAAAACGGATTTAATTGTGGATTATGTTGGTGGAAGTTTTGAAAACAACTATGCTAAAGACAATTTAGAGCCTATCAAATATGGCTATACAAATATTGGAATTTCACCGAGTTTTGTAATGCTAAAAGACGATTGGACTTTGAATTTAGGAGCGAGTATTTTTTATAGTTTTGGCTTAGAAAATGCTAAGAATGCCTTGTTTGTTTATCCACAAGTTACTGCTTCGTACAATGTTGTGGGGGATTTGATGATATTTTATGCTGGAGCTGAAGGGAGCTTAGAGCAAAATTCCTATCAAAACTTTGTTGATGGAAATCCATTTTTGTCGCCTACCATGGATGATGCAACGGCTCCAAATTTTATCAGGCCAACCGACAAGCAATATGATTTATTTGCAGGTTTAAAGGGGAAATTGGCTAATAATGTGAGTTATAATTTAAGAGCATCTTATTTGAATGAAAAGAACAAGGCGTTGTATAAAAGTAATGACTACAATGAAAATGCTTCGAATGAATTTTATGCTTTTGGGAACTCATTTCAAGTGGTTTATGATGATATGAAAACCTTGAGTTTTTCAGGAGATTTAAAAGCTAGTTTCTCTGAAAATGTTACGTTTAGCGTGGGCGGTTCAGTTTATAGTTTTAAAAATGACTTTCAACAAGAAGCCTGGAATTTACCAACAGTTAAATTAAACTCTAAGTTGGATTTCAATATCACACCAAAATGGTTCGCAGGGGCTCAAGTGTTTTATGTTGGAGAGCGAAAAGATATGCAGTTGAATACAGATATTGTTTATATCACCCAGCCAGAACCTATAACTATAGACAGTTATTTTGATGTAAATGCTCATATTGGTTATAAACATAACGATCGATTGACTGGATTTTTGAAAGCAAATAATATTACCAATCAAAACTATCAAAAATGGTTGAACTATCCAGTTCAAGGATTGCAAATCGTGGTAGGAGCTAATTATAAATTTGATTTCTAGCTTAAACACTTAGAACACAAAGAAAGCACGAAGTTCACAAAGATTTTAATTTGTGTGCTTCGTGCCTTTTTTTGAAATAACTTTTGGTTATTATTAATAACTGATTTTATAGAAAATCTGTGATTATTTGTAAAGTTTGATTAATCTTTGGACTATTTTGTGACTTTGCGAAAAACGTAGTGTTCTTTGTGGTTAAATAATTATTCTGTAAATGGAATCACAACTCTTAAATCACCCCAACCTAAGTTTAAGTCAACTCCTTTGTCAGATTTAGTAAAAACCATTGATAATGATTCAAGAGATTCTGTTCCTTTGGTTACTGCTACCGTTAATCTTGCAATATCATTTTCAGCTTTGTACGTATAAGCGCCCCAAATATTAATTTCTTTGTTGATAATGATGGTGTAGTTCTCATTTTCTGGAATGGTAAATAAACTATAAGTCCCTGCTTTTATTTTGGTTTTACCAAGATTCATGTCTTTGTAAAAAGTGATTTCATTCGCTTCATTGGCTCCTGTTCTCCATACTTTTCCGTTTGGGGCTAGCTCATTCAGGCCGCGTCCTTTTAGTTGTGGTCTGCTGTATGTTATTTTTACAATTTTTGCAGCGTCTTTATAATTATTTGGATAGGCTGCAACATCCATTGGGCTTTTATCTAAGCTAGGGAATTTTTGAGCATTGATAGACGTGGATAAAAGCATTGTGATGCCAAAAGTAATAACGGTGATGAGTGTTTTTGTTTTCATAGTGTTTATTGAAATGTTTAGAAGTTAAAATTATCGATTGTCTTTTGAAAATGATAAAATATGCTGTTAAATTTTCAAAAAGATTCTCTTTAAGAAATAGAATAATAGTCTAAATTTGCTTTTTACATATCGAAATTCTTAGTTACTCAGAGAACTAAGGATTTTAGTTTCTCAAAAAATAATGACTTTCAAACAAAAAATACATTCCCATTATTCCCAACAAGTTCAAGACCGAATTGATGTTTTTAGAGACATGATTTCAGGTTTAACCGAAGATGCCAAGAACGACGCCAAAGGTTCGGCAGGGGATAAGCACGAAACGGCTTTATCAATGATGCACTTGGAACAAGAAAAACTCAATGCCAAATTGAGTGAAGTAATTGCTCAAAAATCAGTTTTAGAGAAAATCAATCCCGAAATTGTAGCCGAAACAATTTCGCTAGGAAGCCTCGTAAAAGCAAACGGAATTTATCTCTATCTTTCTTTGGCTTTGCCAAAAATCAACACCGACGGAATTAATGTAATCGCGCTTTCGCCACAATCTCCGCTTGGAAATAAACTAATGGGAAATAAAGTCGGTTTTACTTTTGAAATTAATGGGACAAAATATTTGATTGAGGAAATCGAGTAAATTTATTTTAGCAATTCCTACTGTCATTACAAAGTCTGTCTTTTTTAAGATGGACTTTTGCTTTCACACCTTCGAAATCATTATCAAAAAATGATGATTCCCTAATAAAACTTTTGTAAATTCGCGACCTTAAAAGTTTGACTTTAAAACCCAATACAATTATGAGTAAAATAATGACAGTCGACGTCTTGTCGAGTATTAAAGGAGCGCAACCTTCCGAGAGTGTGAACAAATTGTTTGATGTAATTAAGAATGCCAATGCCTCAAATAATAACGCTGCTAATAATGTCAATCGTAATTGTGTGTTGGTGAGTGATTTAAGAGAAGATTTGGTTGTTGAAAGTTCTGAGATAGAGAGACAAATCATTATCGAAAACTTCCCGAACAAGAAAAATGGATTTTTGGTGGTTGCTAAAGTAATAGAAGGATAAACATGGATTCGCAAATAAAAAAAATACACCAACAATTGGTGGACAAAGAAATTACTTGTACGGCTTTGGTACAAGAAAAATTGAACTTGCTTGCAGCAAACAAATACAATTCCGTTAATTCGACTTTAGATACTTTGGCTTTGGATTTAGCTGCAAAAGTGGATGCTAAAATTGCAAACGGTGAAACCATTGGGTTACTTGAAGGAATTCCTTTCGGGATTAAAGATGTGTATATGGTTCAAGGAACCTACACCACAGCAAGTTCTGATTTATTAAAAAATTACAAATCAGCATACACGGCTACTGCGATTCAA
>JAHEBK010000118.1 GCA_024642295.1 Flavobacterium sp.
TAGGATTACATTTGACAATGGCGTTGTTGTCAATGAGCGTTTTATTAAAAAATAATTTGGCAAAATCAATACTACAATTGAATTAGATTGAAACAAAATGTAGAACTAAAAAAGACTGAATCGGGACAGAATTTATTTTCGGCAGATTCTTTTTTTTGTCAAAATTTTAAGATATATTGGTATTACGTTTTACAAATAAAAAAAGAACTAAACTACTTTATTCAAAAACGTAATAAGTAAGAGTTAAAAATATTTTGGGCGATTCACAAATTATTCTAGGAGAAATGATAAGAAGATCTGTTGATTGGTTAAAAATCTATGATGCCCTATATTTTAGACAGCAATATGCCATTTGTAACAATAATCAAACGTTATCTGACAATAATTAAACCCCTAAACGAATGGCTTTATTTAATTTTACCAAACAGTTATTTGTAAATGATTAAAGAAACAAAAGTTTTTAAAAATCACAGATACATAATCTGATTAATACTAACTATAAATTAAAAACAAAAATTATGAAAAAAATTACTTTATTGATTGCTTTTATAGCAACAACTTTTACTTATGCACAAAAAGTGTATGATTTCACTGGAAGTCAGAATCCTGGAAACTGGATACAAGCTGGTAATGGTTCAAGTGTAACAACAAGTGCTGCTGGTTTAGTTTTTGAATTTGTCGCTGGTACTCCTAGAATTGACATAGGTCGAGCTATTGATCCTTTTGTTGTTACTGCTGGAAGTTATATGTTAGTAACCCTAATTAACAACAATACCGAAGTAGGAAGTTTTAGTGGTTTCTATGATAAAAACACTGTTGGGCAAACTGGAACAAACTTTGTAGGTTTCCAAGCAGGAATGGTAAAGGCTAGTGCTCCTGGAGCTGGAGTAGAAAGAACCTATGTGTTTGATTTGTCTAATGCTGCATACATAAATGACCCTGGAAATATGACAGGCAATGATACTGATAATACTGCAAATATGGAATATATTGGTATCCGTTTTAGAAATGCTACAGGTGCTGTCTTAGCAGGAACTAGTGCTGCTAATGGTAATATTATCCTTAAAAGAATTGAGATAGTTAATCTTGGCGTTGAAGCAAAAACTGATTTCAATTTTGCTGCTAACAACTTTGGTATTCCTGGTTTTTCAGGAACAAATGGAACTGTTACAGACGGAAATACAACCTTAGATTGGGCATCTGACAACTCTAATGCGGCACCAAAGTTTAGTCAAACATTTTATAAAGTTGATGCATCTGCTAATACCTATGTGCACGCTTTGATTAGCAGCAATGCTTCAAATGCAGATCAATTGAAATTTCAATTCGTAGATGCAACTAGTGCTACTCAAACTTATGGCAATCAAGCTATAAACATAGGCTCTGCTTCGGTTTTTACTCAATCTTTGACTAGTAAGCCAACTTGGACCGGAGATATAAAAGACTGGAGATTAACATTTTCTGTTGCAGCTGGAGGAAATGTTAACACTGGAGCTGTAAAAATTTCGAGAATATATTTTGACAATAATGCCACATTAGGTACTGAAGATTTTGAGTCTTTATCTTCTTTCTCTTTATATCCTAACCCAGCAAGTAACACATTGAATATTTCTTCTACAAAAAATGTTGCTTCAGTAGCAATTTACAATATGTTAGGACAAAATGTTGCTTCACAAGCAGGAGGAAATGAAGTAAATGTAAGCGGTTTAAACGCAGGTATCTATGTTGCTAAAGTAACTTTAGAAAACGGAGGGGTTGTTGTTGAGCGTTTTATCAAAGAATAATTTTTATGATTGCCTTTAATACCACAGTTAATAACTAAAACAAGAACTAAGAACGATTAAATCGGAACAGAATTTATTTTCTGTTCCGATTTTTTATTGCATCTATATTGAATTGTATTTATTGATTATTGAAAAGAGTAAAGGATTACAAGTTCAGATTTTTGGAAAATTACTGCTGTTTTATAAATTTAATTTTTCAACCCTTGATTCCTATTATTTCCAACTATAAAAAGTCGTCAATTTTTAACTAAAACTGACGGCTTTTATTTGTTTTATCTTTTACAAATTATACTTCATAGAAAATATCACATAGCGCGGTTGCACCGTATATTGCGACGTTCTAGTTGAAAATTGTGAAAAATTATCATCATTCAATGAAGTGGTATTCAAGATATTGGTTGCCGAAAGTTTGTACTCCATTTTAGCTCCTTTCTTCTGGTAAATCAAGCTGGCACTCAAGAAATCATATTCATTTTGTACCGTTCTTGTATTATTACGATAGTTGTAAAACTCATATTCCGATACAAAAGAAAAAGCTTTAAGGAAATAATAATCTAATTTCACTGATGGACTATCCGTATAGAAAGTTGTTCCGTTGTATTCATTGATGGAGTAGTTATATCCAAATTCTAAATTAGGCATGTTCTTATAATTAGTCGATGCCTTAATAGAATACCTTTGTGTTAAACTCTCTGTAGTAGCCAATACATTATTTTGAATATTATTGAATTTTGACCAATTAATACTTGCGCCAACACTGGCTTTATAATTTTTTAAAAATGAACGGCCATAATTCCCTGAACCCGATAATGTTTCATCGGCTAAATTTGAATTATAGGGGGACGAGGATTGATTGATTCCCGTAAAAATAGATCTAGTTTTTACTGCGTCGATATTTTTAGTATAAGTCGCATTCGCAAAAATATTTTCTAAATTGTACATATTATACTTAAAATAACGCAAGGAATGCACTTGAGAAATTGCATTTTCTAACGCTCTATTCCCTTGCGAAAGGCTGTTATAATTAGAAAAAACATAGCCTTCGACTAATTTATTGATATCTGTAAAACTATTGGTTAAGGAATAATTATACGTCAAACTTTCTGATTTTTTAATTTGATACAATGCAAAAACATCTGGTAAAACTCTAACAAAACTTTGCTTATAATCAGTTCCTAATTGTTGGTTATTCATATCATAATAATGCAAACTTACCCCTGGATTGAACGTAAATTTCCCTGTCAAAATTTTATAATGCAATCCCAAATACGTATCGTTAAAACCATACGTTACTTGGTTATTATTTTCAACTGCATTCAAATCATTTATAGCTTTATTGTCTAAAATTTGAAAAATATGTGAGTTGAAATTTTGATACGAATAGGTTTCTCCCAAAGTTAAATTGATATTACTCTTAGGTGTTAACATATAGTAATAATCGATTTTAGCATCAATTTTATTGGTTTTTACAAAACGATTCTGATTTAAATCATTACGAGTTTGACCCGAAACATAATCGGTTAAATTAAAAGGTTGACTTTGTAAATTGGCATTATAAAATGGATTTTCGTCTTGATATAAATGTTGGGCTTCAAAGGCAAAAATATTTTTATCATTTAAAGTATAATACAAATTCAAGTTCTGATTGAAAGAAACAGGGGTTTGTTTTTTAGCGGTAAAAATATCCTCCGTTTTTGACACTGAATTAACAATAGACTCTCTAAATAGCGTCGCAAACTCATCTTGTTTTGAAAATTTAGACAACAGATCGTAATCAAATTGCAATTTGGTATTGGGTTTATAACTCGAACTTAGTTTAAACATTCCAAAGCTGCTTTTTTGTGCTACTTCTTGTTGGTTTTTTTCTTGGTTGCCCGAATTAATAATAGTTGTTTGTGATTTGGTTTCTAGCTCAGTATTAGAACTGGATAAAATTCCAAAACCACTTAGATTCCAAGCTTTGTTAACACTGTAAGAGAAATTTGTTGCTCCAAATTTAGTTTCGATATCTTTGGCTCTATTGTTTCTCATACCTGAAATTCCTAAATCATTGGACGAAACATTAAAACTGCTTCCTCCCTTTCTAGAAACACCTCTAAAGCCTCCAGTCATTTTATAATAATCTTGAGTCGTTAGTGGCAACTCACCGATATTATTAAAATTAGAAATAAGATTAACACTGTATTTTGGACTGTAATAAAATAATTTGGGATTAATTACATAACGACTTTCTTCATGAGCCACTCCTGCTCCCGCATTAACATCTCCAAACCAAAAGTTTTTCTTTCCAGATTTTAGTTTGATATTCATCGCAACATTATCCTGATTATTCTCGACACCTTTCAGCGCCCCCACTTCGCTAAAATTTCGCAACACTTGGATTTTGTCAATAGCATCCGCGGGAATGTTTTTAACGCCTAATTTTGTGTCGCCATCAAAAAAGTCTTTCCCTTCCACCATTAATTTGGTCACTTTCTTCCCTTCTACTTCTACTTCTCCATCAGCATTTACCTCAACTCCTGGTAGTTTTTTCAAAACATCTTCTAGTTTTCGTTCCGTTCCTGATTTGAAAGAATCTGCATTATAGACAATCGTATCTCCTTTAATAGAAACGGGCATTTCACGCACAATTTCGACACCTTCCAATTCAATTCCGCCTGCTTCCATCTCAACGGTTTTGATGATATTTTCTTGAGCAGTAACAATTTCGAGAATTTTACTTTTCATTCCCAGATAACTGATGTTAATACTATAGGGGGTATTCATATTTAAGGAAAGATTGAACTTTCCCTTATCATTTGTAATCGCATAGGAATCCATCGCTTTTGTATTTTGATTGACAGCCATGACATTTGCCATTTCAAGAGGTTGTCCAGCTGTATCTTTGATAAATCCATCCAAACGAATGGATTGTGCAACAGAAATCAAGGAGCACATAAATAAAACCACCAAAAGAGTGTTTTTCATAAGTTCTTATTTTTAGTATACTATTTTTTTGATGAGTTTAGAAATTAACGCCTACCTCCGCCACCTATACGGTTACCGCCGCCACTTGGTCTTTGATTAGACTCCATAAATTCTTTTGTTTTTTTAACTACGGTTTCGTCATAGTCTTTTTGAGAAATCACTTTACCGGTAGTTGATGGCTTGATGATTGTTTTTTCTTTAGGATTTAGAACAATTTTTGAACATAAAATCACCGTCTTTCCATCGTTAATTTCCAAAATCAATCCTGGCAATCCCCAGTATTTATCAGGCCCTTGGTTCACGGGGATTTCAGGCGTGTACCATGCTGTTATTGTTGCTTCTTTGGGTGCCATTAAATTATCCAGCAGATTCGTTTTCTTTTCTTTTGTATCCTCTTCTTTTTTCTTTTCATCTTCTCTTTTAGGTCTTAAAGCATTAAAATCAGGTTCAGTAATTGTTAATGTCGCTGTAGCTTTAAAACAATTATACCCTCCAATTAAACGGCTTTCTCCTTCCATTTTCCATTGTAATTTAGGAAGGGAGTCTCTAACCAAGAATTGTTTCCCCATAAATTCTTTATCTATGGTATACATTTTTTGTTTTACATTTTTGTAATAAGTCCCACCACTACCCATCATTGAACTCCACATTCGCATTCCACCACCATTTTGCCCTGGTGCATCTAGTTTTTCTTCTTCTTTATAAATCGAAGCGGTTTTATCGAAATTGAGAATAAAGGTTTTTTCAAACATTGATTTCATTCTGTCTTCCATTCTTTTTTGCATCTCGGGAGTAATATCTCTATTTCCCTTCATTCGCTCCATAAACTCAGCTGAACTGGTTTTCGACTGGTAAACCGCTATTCCTTGAAACTCTTGTGCTTGAACGCTTAAAAAAGCAGTAAAAGCAAAAACTAGTAGTAAAACTCTTTTATTCATCATTTTTCTTATATTTAATATTTTTCAAATTATTTCTATTGTTATTTAATGTTTCTCATGTGCCGTTTTTTTGTAATTTGCAACACTATGAAAAACACACTTTTACTGATTTTATTCCTTTCATTTTTCACCCTTTGGGCTCAAAACGCTAAAATTGTTGCCTCTAAAATCAATTCGGTTTCAGGAAACGAAAAAGAATTTGTGGGCAGAGACCAATATGGATACAATTACTATATTGACAATGCCGTTTTTTATAAAATAAAAGACAACGAACGATGGGAATACAAAAA
>JAHEBK010000119.1 GCA_024642295.1 Flavobacterium sp.
TGAACTGATTCTGGAGTATAAAGCAACCACTTCAGAAGATACGGTAATCAATTTAACGCATCACAGTTATTTCAACTTAGATGGGCATGATGGTTCGGTTCTAAATCAAACGTTACAAATCCCTTCTTCAAAAACAGTCGAAATCACCAATGAAGGTGTGCCAACTGGAAATATAATCGCCGTTGCCAATACAGCATTCGATTATAATCAAACTAAGGCTTGTCCTTCGATTATTGATAATAGTTTTGTAATCGATGATACATCTCAGGTTGTGGCTACATTGGTAAGCAATCAAACCAAGCTTAAAATGGAAGTATTTACTAATCAGCCTAGTGTTCATATATATGTAGGCGGAAAAACGGCCGATGGATTAGTGAATAAAAATAATGTGGAGTATCATTCTCAAAGCGGAATTTGTTTTGAAACTCAAAATTTTCCAGATGCGCCAAATCAACCCCATTTCCCAAATTCGGTTTTAAAAGCTGGTGAAACCTATCATCAAAAAACTAAATTTAAATTTCAAAAAATATAATTCGAATAAAATAGCTAATAACTTCAAATAGTACGATAATGAATGAGATTTTAATTAAAGACACAACATCCTTTTATCAAAAAACATTTAACAGTTCTGCAGATAAAGTAATTCTTTCTCCAGGAAGAATTAACATTATAGGGGAACATATTGATTACAACGATGGTTATGTTTTGCCTGCAGCGATTGATAAAATTATTTGTTTTGCTTTCGAAAAAAACAATACCAATACAGCTACTATTCATGCGATTGATTTAAATGAAAGCTTTGAAATTGATGTAAATGAAAAACCAGAATTGACGGATGTTGTTTGGACAAATTATTTGAGAGGTATTTTAAATCAATTGCAATTAAAAGGATACACTATCGAAGGATTTAATTGTGCTTTCAGTAGTAACATTCCTTCAGGTTCTGGATTGTCATCTTCTGCCGCTCTAGAATGTGGTTTTTTATACGGAATTAATGAGTTGTTTAATTTAGGAATTAAGCCTGTTGATATTGCTTTAATGGGGCAAAGTGCCGAACATTGGGTAGGGATTAACTGCGGAATTATGGATCAATTTTCTAGTGTAATGGGATTAGAAAATAAAGTGGTTAAAATCGATTGTAGAACAATGGATTATACCTATCATGATGCCAACTTTGTTGACTATTCATTGATTTTGTTTGATAGTAACGTAAAACACTCTTTGTTCACATCTGAATACAATACTAGACGCATTGAATGTGGCGAAGGATTAGAAATTATCAAAGCTAATTATCCTGAAATAAAAAGTTTTAGAGATTGTAACGAAAGCCATGTTACAAGTTTAAAAGATAAGATGACCGACAATGTTTACAGAAGAAGTTTGTATGTAGTAAAAGAAATTAAGCGTGTAATTCTAGCTTGTGAAGCACTTGACGGAGGGAATATTGAAACATTAGGAAAATTAATGTTTCAAACTCACGACGGATTGTCTAAAGATTATGAAGTTAGTTGTGAAGAATTAGATTATTTAGTCGAATTGGCTAAAGAAGATGAAAATGTAATAGGCTCTCGATTAATGGGTGGTGGTTTTGGCGGTTGTACCATTACATTGGTAAGAAAAGGTTTTGAAGATATAGTGAAAGCTAAATTTGAAAAACATTACGATGCTAAATTTGGAATTGAATTAAAAATACATGATGTAAAAGTGTCAAACGGAACATCACTTTATAAAAACTAATAATAAAATGAGAAATTTCGATATCAACGAAGATCCACACAGAAGATACAATCCATTAATCAACGAATGGGTATTAGTTTCACCACATAGAGCCAAACGTCCTTGGCAAGGTCAAAAAGAATCTATTGCTAAAGATGATAGACCAGAATATGATCCAGAATGCTATTTATGTCCTGGAAATATAAGAGTGAATGGAGAAGAAAATCCGAAATATACTAGTTCATTTGTATTTGAAAATGATTTCGCCGCTTTAAAACAAGAAGAAATCAATTTTGAAGATAATAGTAGTGATACTTTCTTTAAAGCAAAACCAGAAAGGGGAATCTCAAAAGTAGTTTGTTTTTCACCTAAGCATAATTTAACTTTGCCCGAGATGGATTTGGATACTATTGAAGATGTAGTGCGTACTTGGCAAAAAGAGTATACAGCCTTAGGGAATATAGATTACATTAATCATGTCCAAATTTTTGAAAACAAAGGCAGTGTTATGGGATGTAGTAATCCGCATCCACACGGACAAATATGGGCTCAATCCTCATTGCCAACACAGGTTGAAAAAACGCAAAATAATCTGAAAGCTTATTACGATAAAAACGGAAGCAATCTTTTAGTCGATTATTTACAAAAAGAATTGCTGACGAAGGAACGTATTGTTGTTGAAAACGAACATTTTGTTGCTTTAGTGCCGTTTTGGGCAGTGTGGCCATTTGAAACAATGATTATTGCTAAGCGTCATGTAGCTAAAATCACTGATTTTACAGAAAAGGAAGTGGCAGGATTTGCAGTGGTGTTGAAAAAATTAACGGCTAAGTACGATAATCTTTTCGAAACTTCTTTTCCTTATTCATCAGGAATTCACCAAGCGCCAACAGATGGTGAAAATCATCCAGAATGGCAATTTCACATGCATTTTTACCCACCGTTGTTGCGTTCGGCTTCAGTGAAAAAATTCATGGTTGGGTATGAAATGATGGGAGAATCACAAAGAGATATTACAGCTGAGAAAAGTGCTCAAATGTTGAGAGACTTATCAGATGTTCATTATAAAATAAAATAAAATATATGAAAATATTAGTAACTGGAGGATTAGGATTTATTGGGTCTCATACCGTAGTTGAATTACAAAATGAAGGCTACGAAGTAGTGATTATTGATAATCTTTCTAATTCGTCTGAGGATGTGTTAAAAGGAATTGTTTCTATAACGGGAAAGACTCCAATTTTTGAAAAATTAGACTTAAGAGTAAAAGCATCAGTTCAAAGTTTCTTTGCAAAATATACTGATATCGCTGGAGTAATTCATTTTGCAGCTTCTAAAGCTGTAGGGGAGAGTGTACAGAATCCATTGTTATATTATGAAAACAATATTGCTGCCTTAGTGTATATTCTTCAAGAATTGGAGAAAAAAGAAGAAGCTAACTTTATTTTTAGTTCTTCTTGTACGGTTTATGGTCAAGCAGATGTTTTGCCAATTGATGAGAAAGCACCCATTAAACCAGCAATGTCTCCTTACGGAAATACCAAACAAATAGGAGAGGAAGTAATTACAGATGTTTCTAAAGTAAGTGGTATTAATGCTATTTTATTGCGCTATTTTAACCCTGTAGGAGCACATCCCTCTGGAGCCATTGGGGAATTGCCAATTGGAGTACCTCAAAATTTAGTGCCATTTATTACGCAAACAGGAATTGGATTGCGTAAAGAATTAATGGTATATGGTGATGATTATCCAACAGCTGACGGAACTTGTATCCGCGATTATATCCACGTGGTAGATTTAGCTAAAGCACACGTTGTAGCTTTACAACGTTTATTAGATAAAAAGAATTTAGATAAAGTAGAAACTTTTAATCTTGGAACAGGAGTAGGCAGTTCTGTATTAGAAGTAATCAAAAGTTTTGAAAAAGTTAGTGGAAAGCCATTCCCATACAAAATTGTAGAAAGACGTGAAGGAGATGTAACAGCGGCTTATGCTAGTACAGATAAAGCCAATAATGTATTGGGTTGGAAAACACAATCAACTTTAGATGAAGCTATGGCTAGCGCTTGGAAATGGGAAACGAAAATTAGAAGTTAGAATTAGTAATTTAATTTTAATTAACCAGGAATGTTCATTTCTGTAAAAAGATTTTGTATAATTGCACGCATTATTGTTGTATTTATTTTAATGTTGTAATTTTTTGATGATGTTAATGCAGAATTGAGAAAAAAACAGTCATTGATTTATTTTATAACAAAATTGTAGAGTAATTAATTATGTTGAACTAAAAACTAAAAACTAAAAAAAAATTATGAACACATTACAACTTACAGACTACCTAGTCTTTCTAGTGTATTTTTTTATTGTATCTGGCTATGGCTATTACATTTATAAGAAAAAACAAACAGCATCACATTCTGCATCTCATGACTACTTCTTAGCAGAAGGATCTTTAACTTGGTGGGCAATTGGAACTTCTTTAATTGCTTCAAATATTTCTTCGGAACAATTCATCGCAATGTCTGGAAACGGATTTAAAATGGGTCTTGCTATTGCAACTTATGAGTGGATGGCGGCATTAACGCTTATTATTGTTGCTGTGTTTTTTATACCAGTCTATTTAAAAAACAAAATATTTACCATGCCTCAATTTCTTAGCGAACGATATGATGGGAATATTGCGATGATTATGGCTGTTTTTTGGTTGCTTTTGTATGTAATTGTAAACTTAACTTCTATTCTTTACCTTGGAGCATTAGCGATTAATGGGATTTCAGGAATTAACCTTGATTTGTGTATGTATGCCTTGGCTTTCTTTGCTATTATTATTGCTCTTGGAGGAATGAAAGTAATTGGATATACCGATGTTATTCAAGTAGTTTTCTTGATTTTTGGAGGTTTGGTTACTACTTATTTGGCACTGAATAAAGTAGCTGAGCTAAACAATCAAGAAGGTTTTGTTAACGGATTTAATTATATGTATTCTCAATCTGGAGATCATTTCCATATGATTTTTAAGCAAGATAGCCCAAACTTTCCAAGTTTGCCAGGTTTGACTGTATTGCTTGGTGGTATGTGGATCGTGAATTTGAATTATTGGGGATGTAATCAATATATTACCCAAAGAGCTTTGGGTGCTGATTTGAAAACAGCTAGAAGCGGAATTTTATTTGCTGCATTCTTGAAGTTATTAATGCCTGTAATCGTTGTTTTACCTGGTATAGCAGCTTATGTAATTTATACCAAAGGAGGATTGCAAACAGAATTATTGGGGCCAGATGGCGTATTAAATCCAGATCGTTCTTATCCAGTATTATTAAATTTATTACCAGTTGGTTTAAAAGGACTTTCATTTGCGGCTCTAACCGCTGCAGTTGTTGCTTCATTGGCAGGTAAAGTAAATAGTATCTCGACAATTTTCACCTTAGATATCTTCAAAAAGAAAATTGATGTAGATGCTAGTGAACTAAAAATGGTACGTGTTGGTAAAATTACTGTAGTAGTGGCAATGTTGTTGGCAGTTATTATTGCTCCTCACTTGGGAATTGATAAAAAAGGTGGATTTGAATTTATTCAAGAATATACAGGATTTGTAAGTCCAGGTATTTTTGCGATGTTTATCCTCGGTTTCTTCTGGAAAAAAACCAGTTCTAATGCAGCTATGTTTGCTACTATTGGTGGTTTTGTCTTATCGGTAATATTCAAATTCTTGCCTACATTCATGAACTTAGAATTTTTAAAAAGTAGCGGTTTTGCTGCTTTAGTACCTCAAGAAGACGGTACAAATTTGTATGAAATTCCGTTTTTAGATCGTATGGGCTTTGTTTTTGCGATTTGTATTGGTTTCATGATTTTGATTAGTTTATATGATCAAAAACGTGGCGTAAAAGTGAAAGGTTTAGAAATTGATTCTTCAATGTTCAAAGTAAATAGTGGTTTCTTGGCAGGTAGTTTATTGATTTGCGGTATATTAGTTGCTTTGTATTCTGTTTTCTGGTAATATAAGAAACGTTTGATTTTAGAAGAGGTTGTCTCAAAAAGGCAATCTCTTTTTTTTATGTTTTTGAAAAACATAAGCTAAAAACACTTGTAGTAATCATTTGAATTTCATATATTTAAGTACTTATTTACTAAATATATGGCAAGTCAAAAACCTACATTTAAAGCCTATAATCAGAATCAAATTCTGATGTTACCACCATCATTAGATGAATTAGTACCCAAAGAACACCCTGTTCGAGTAGTCAATGATGTTATTA
>JAHEBK010000120.1 GCA_024642295.1 Flavobacterium sp.
AGATGTTTGAGGCGATTTAGGAAGTTTCAAGTTTCAGAGTTTGTTTAAAAAAAAAGTTTCTAAGAATAAAAGATCTATTTTTCGACTTTTTTCTTAGAAACCCCTAGATGATTATTTAGTAACATCCTTTCTTTGTAGCTTTGAAACTTGAAAAACTAAACATCATCAAAATCGATGTAAATTGTTTCAGATGTTGGATGTGCTTGACAGGTTAAAATTAAACCATCGGCAATTTCTTTATCGGTCAAAATAGAGTTTTTCTTCATTTCGGCAGAACCTACTGTTACTCTAGCCAAACAACTGCTGCATATTCCGCCTTGGCAAGAATAAGGAGCATCAATTCCTTTTTTCAAGGATGCTTCAAGGATGGTTTGTTTTTGTGACATTTCGAAAGTGGTCTCTTCATCATCTACCATAACGGTGATTTTTGAATGTCCTTCCAGTGAATCTTTGATTTCGATTTCTTGTGAAGATGTAGTAAAAAGTTCAAAGTTAATCGCTGATTCTTTTACGTTTTTCTCTTTCAAAACATTCGAAACGGTATTGATCATTTCTTCTGGACCACACAAATAGAATTTGTCAAAATCCAATTCTTTGTGTTTGTTGTTCAATGCAAAGTTTACCACTGATTTGTCAATACGACCAAATAACGCATTTTCAATTTGTGCTTGACTATATACATAATCCACAAAAAAACGACTTACATATTGTAAATGTAAATCATGTAATTCTTGATGAAATATGGTTTCTTCAGGCGATTTATTACCATAAACAAGTACAAAAGTGCTTTTAGGTTCGCTTTTTAATACAGACTTGATGATGGATAACACCGGAGTAATTCCACTACCAGAAGCAAAAGCGATATAGCTTTTTTGTCTGTCGGCTTCAGGTTCGAAAATGAATTTCCCTTCTGGTTTTCCTACTTCAAGGACATCACCAGCTTTTAGTTTGGTATTTGCAAATTGCGAAAAAGCACCCTCTTTTACGGCTTTTACAGCAATACGCAATTCACCACTTTCTGGCGAAGAACAGATAGAATAGGCTCTGCGGATTTCTTTACCGTCTAATGTTAATCTTAAATTCAGGTATTGTCCTGCAATGAAATTATAATTAGATTTTAATTCTTCAGGAATATTAAAAAGAATAGAAACAGCATGATCCGTTTCGCGTTTTACTTCTTTTATGACAAGTTTTTTAAATGATGGCATTTGAAATATTTTTTACAAAAGTAGGAAACACGAAATAAATGAAAGTGATTCAACTTGAATTTTTTTAGAGGAACGATAATTATTTGTTTCATTTTTACCAATTATACAAAAAAGAAGGGAATAAATAGAGTGAATGGAGGATGTTATAAATGTTTTTCGAGTGATAAATTTCTATATTTCAAAAAGAAACGTATTTTTACCAGTCATTATACTAAATAAGCATTCTAGTAGTTAATTGATTAAAACATATACAATTGAAAACCAACATAATTCATTCTTCAATTTCATTGGGACTTATTATTCTTTTGGGAGTTTCTTGCTCTACTAAAAGGGATACTTTTTTGTCAAGAAATTCACACGCGTTAAGTACCAAATACAATATTTTATATAATGGAGAAATTGGTCTTGATAAAGGAGTAACGGGTATTAGTTCAGATGACAATGATAATTTCTGGAAAAGATTGCCAATCGAAAAAATGCAATTTAAAGAAGAAAAAATTTCAGCAAACAAAACTAAGAATGCCGATTTTGAATTAGCTGAAAAAAAAGCGACAAAAGCCATCCAAAAACATTCGATGAATATCGATGGAACGGAGAGAAATTTTCAGACCGACGAAGCCTATTTATTATTAGGAAAATCAAGGTACTACGATCAACGATTTATTCCCGCATTGGATGCTTTCAATTATATTTTGTACAAATACCCAAGTAGTAGTAAAATTTATGAAGCTAAAATTTGGCGCGAAAAAACCAACATGCGCTTAGGAAACGATGCTTTGGTAGTGACCAATATCAATCGGCTTTTGACTTTGGGTAAACTAGATAAGCAAATTTTATCAGATGCAAATGCATTATTAGCAGAAGCGTATTTGAATCTTGGTAAAAAAGATAGTGCAGTTGTGAAACTGGATTTGGCTGAAAAATTCACTAAAAAGAACACACAAAGAGCACGGTATCGATTTATTTTAGGGCAATTAAACGAAGAATTAGGTAAAAAAGACAGTGCAATTTATCGATACGAGTCGGTTATTGATATGAATCGAAAAGCCGAAAGAAAATATGTTATTCAGGCACAATCCAAAAAAGCACAATTGTTTGATTTTCAAAATGGAGATACTTTAGTGTTCTTGAAAACATTTGATAAATTATTAAAAGACAGAGAAAATCGTCCTTTTTTGGATGTGTTAAATCATCAAATGGGAATTTTCTATGATAAACAAGACAATCAAAAGGAAGCGTTACATTATTATAACACTTCATTAAAAAAAGCAAAATCAGATCAATATTTAGTTGCTTCGAACTATCGCAATATTGCAAATATGTATTTTCGTAAAGCTAAGTATCCGATAGCGGCAAAATACTATGACAGTACTTTGACTAAATTAGATGAAAAAAGTAGGGAACATATTCATATTGCTAAAGTTCGAAAAGATTTAGATGATGTGATTTTGTATGAAGCTTTAGCGACAAGAAATGATAGTATTATCAAGGTTTTTTCAATGTCGAATGCTGATCGAGAAGCTTATTTTGATACCTATATTGCGAAGCTTAAAAAATCTGATGAAGAAAAAAGAATTGCTTATGAAAAGCAATTACAGATTCAAAAAAACATTGAAAACAATAGCAAATCAGGTTCAGATGACGTAGCTGTTTCAGATTCAAATGTACCAAAGCAAAGAGCAACAGTTTTGCCACCTTCATTGGGAGGAAATCAGTCGGCTACCCTTTTCTATTTTTATAATCCCAATACGGTTTCCTTTGGTAAGTTGGCTTTTAAAAGCGCTTGGGGCTCACGTTCATTAGGCGGTAATTGGCGAATGTCAAACGCTTCTAATGAACAGGTAGCATCTTCAGGCACAAACATAAATGAAGATAATCAAGATACTGAAGAAAAGAAGAAAGCTCAAGAAGTTATTGCAGAATACACCACAGATTTTTATTTGAACCAAATTCCTTCGACTCAAAAAGAGAAAGACAGTATTCACAAAGAACGCAATTTTGCCTATTACCAATTAGGAGTTATTTATAAAGAAAAATTCAAAGAATATGCTTTGGCAACTACTAAACTGGAGCAATTATTACGACAAAATCCTGAAGAAAAAATAGTGCTTCCTACTTTGTATAATTTGTATAAAATATATCAAATTACCAATAATAGCAAAGCTGCGGAAATAAAAAACGCTATTTTAACACAGTTTCCAAATTCTCGTTATGCACAAATTATTGGAAATTCAGCAGCGCTTGAATCGGCTAATGATTCTCCAGAAAAAGTATATGAGAAAGTCTATTCTTTGTATAATGAAGAAAAATTCGAATTGGTTTTAGAACAAACGGATGTTCTTATCAATCAGTTTTCAGGAGATGAAATAGTGTCTAAATTTGAATTTTTAAGAGCCAATGCCATAGGGAGATTAAGAGGTGTTGTTGCGTATAAAAATGCTTTACAATATGTTGCTGATAATTATCCAAATAGTGAAGAAGGTAAAAAATCATTGGACATTGTCAAAACTCAAATACCTGTATTAGAAAATATGAATTTTAACACAGGGGAATCTAAAAACTGGAAAATTGTATACAAACTTTCTAAAACAGAGGAAAACAAAACAAAACTAATGGAGGAGAAAATAAAGAAATTTATTGCTCGTGAAAATGTTGTTAAATTAGATTACACCTTTGAAGGTTATAAAGAGAAAGAGAAATTTTTAGTGATTCAGGGCCCTACATCAGAAGGATATGCAAAAAGCATCAGCAATTTATTGAAAGAGAATAAAGACTATAAATTAGAGGAACCAGCCATTGTTTTGTCAAATGAGAATTACAAAGTGGTACAAATTAAAAAAAATCTAGATGATTACTTAGCTTCAAAAAAACAATAATATGTTTGATAAAAAATCAAAATCCTATACCGATCTTTTAGGAAAAACAAATAGAATTGTTGAAGGCACTGTTATCAAAGGAGATATTATTTCTCAAGCTGATTTTAGATTGGATGGTGAATTAATAGGTAATTTTCAATCTACTGGTAAACTGGTTATTGGTCCATCTGGTAGTATAACAGGTGATGTTATATGTAAAAGTGCGGATATTGAAGGCAAGTTTAATGGAAAAATTCAGGTTGCTGAACTATTGAACCTAAAGTCTAAAGCAAGTATTCACGGAGAAGCTACTGTTGGAAAATTATCAGTTGAACCAGGAGCTGAATTTAGTGCTTCTTGTATAATGAAAGACAACATAAAAAAACTCATGCTTACCGATGGACAAGAAACCCCAAAAAAACAAATCGAGTAAGTGGATCGCACTTATTAACATTCCCATTCAAATGGGGGTGATCATTTTTTTGTTCGCCTACTTGGGAAATTGGTTGGATGAAAATCATCCGAGTCCTAAAGTGTATTATAATAAAATACTAGTTATGGTAGGTGTTGTCTTAGCATTATATAATGTGATTAGACAAGTAAACGAAATTAGTAAATCAGAATAAAGCATGCTAATGATGAATGGTTGATTTCCTTCATTATAATAGCACAAATAAGTGTTATGAACATAAAAAAGTACAATCTCATTTTTTTACTATCAATCATATCTTTGATTACGTTTATAGTACATCAATTGCTTTTTGATTTTTTTAAAATAAATGATGACTCTTTCATTTACTCTTTAAAAAAGCTTTATTTGTTTTTTTACGGACTGTCAGTATTAGTGTTTGTAATTTTAGTGGAGGTAAAAAATAAAAGTTTTGATAATGTGGGAATGTCATTTTTATTAGTTACAAATCTCAAGCTGGTAATTTGTTATGTTGTTTTAAAACCTATTTTAGAAGTGGACACCTCTCAAATCAATATTGAGAAAATTAATTTTTTTGGCATGTTTATTCTATTTTTAGCAATAGAAACGATTCTAACTATAAGAATATTAAACGAAAAACAATAAATAGGTCTCAAATTGACCAAACCGCAAAAAATATTTTTTATATTCTTTTGAATATTAATAAAAAATGTACCTTTGCACCAAAATTTAGAAACGTAAAAAATAACATATTTAACAGTTATGGTGATTTTAAACAAACCGCTTAGATTTATAGTAGTAGTTTTAGTAGCGTGTCTTCCTCTAAGAAGTTTAGCAAATCCTGAAGTTGATTCTGTTCATGCACAAACAGAAGTTGCTCATGAAGTAGTTGAAGGGCATCACGAAGGAGCTCATGCAGAGCCTACAGATTTAAAATCAAAAATTAAAGCTTTTGTAAGTCATCACGTTTTAGATTCTCACGATTTTTCATTAACTCAAGACGATGAAACAGGTGAAAGTTGGGGGTTTCCATTACCAGTTATTTTATGGGATAATGGATTGCATATTTTTTCTTCAGCAAAATTTCACCATGGTAAAGAAGTAGCGGAATCAAACGGTAACTACTACGCTCTTAATCACCATGATGGTAAAATATACAGAACGGATGCTTCAGGGACAATAACTGAAAATGAAGAAACTGGATTTCCAACAAATGTTCGTCCAATAGATTTCTCTATTACTAAAACAGTAGTTTCAATCATTGGAGCAGCTTTATTGATGTTTTTCTTGTTTACAAGTTTGGCTAGATCGTACGCTAAAAATGGAGGTATTGCTTCAGGTGTTGGTCGTATTTTTGAACCAATTGTGTTGTATGTACGTGACGAAATTGCGATACCTAATATTGGAGAAAAAAATTATAAAAAATACATGAGTTATTTATTGACCATA
>JAHEBK010000121.1 GCA_024642295.1 Flavobacterium sp.
TATCAAATTGATTTAAAAGAACATATTGAGGTAATTGTTATAGGACTTGTATTTGTTACCTTATCTCCTGTTTTATTAAAATTAACTAAAAAGATTCCTTCTTCAGAAGATTAAAAAAAACTTAGTAGATATACCGTTCATAAATGAAAATGCCCCAAAAAGTTAGACACTATTTAGGGCATTTTTTATGCTTTATAATATGGTAAAAGAATTTTTGGAGTTGTAGTATAAAATAAAGGCAGTGGTTTTGTATACCAACTGCCTTTGAAGATTATTTAATTGATGTTTTGATTTTCTATTCTTGAACTGGTACTTTTTGAATTTCGGAGATTAATTGACCATCATTAGTGAAGCCTTCTATTAAAACTTGAATTTCTTTTTGAGCCCCTTTTGGGAATTTAAGTTCGTAATTAGGATTGTCTTTTAGGGCAATAGTAGGTGTCCAGTTTAGCGTTCCAAAATAAAAGAATTCTTTTTGAGTTTCGAAAGCAGCATTTTTAAATAGGATGTTTTTTGTAAAACCTGTTGTGACAATTAAAGAGGTGTATTTGACTCTGAAATAGTTATTTTTTGAACCCCCTTGTTTTAGGAAAATTTTAATAGTTCCATTGTTTCCTGCTGAAGTGTCTGAAGCTCCCGACTTGTCTATATAAATTTCGTCAACTTCACTGATGTCCATGCTGAACAATAAATTTAGATCTAGTACTATTTGATTGTCAATATAAACAGCTGGAGGAGGGTTAGATTCAGCAAATGATTGTATTCTTGTATTACGGATATAGGCGTTATTATCTTCGGGATCAATTCCTGTTTGGTATCCATTTCGACCTATAAAATCAAGAACAGTACCAAATTCATTATCGTCTATTTTGAATGCATTCGCATTTATACTCATATTGTCTTTATGTGTAAAAACCTCTTTTTTGAAGGTATTATTAATTGTTACTCCTTCTAGGTTAACAATATCTTGATCAAAAATAGATTTTGTAAACGTAAATTTATTTTCGGGCTTTTTTTCTTCAATAGGGCATTTGTTTTTTTCAAATTCAAATGGTAGCATAAACTGATTTTCATTAGGTCTAACTTTTGCTACAATATTGGTGAATTTTACTATGTTTTTTTCATTAACCATTTGTAAAATAAAAACTGTTGAATCTTGGGCGAAAAAATTATCAAACTTAAAATTACCTTTTTGATCAATATCAGTAAATTCAAAAACGTTATCTTTTATAGAAATAAGAGAAATTTT
This sequence comes from Flavobacterium sp., assembly GCA_024642295.1. GTDB lineage: Bacteria > Bacteroidota > Bacteroidia > Flavobacteriales > Flavobacteriaceae > Flavobacterium. Next base: position 1,250 of record JAHEBK010000121.1, read on the forward strand.
ATTTTTTGATTTAGGATTAATTTCTTTTTCAACTTTTCCGCTTATAGTAACTCCTTTGTTAAAACTATAATTTATTTTTGGAAGTTTGTTTTTAATGTTGTCCCAACTGAATTTGCTTCTAGTTTGATTGAGCATTAAAGATTCCATATCTTGTTTTTGATTAGTATTATTTGGGTCAAAATAGGAATAATTATCATTTTCTGGTTTTTCTAAATAAGCATTAAGATAGAATGTTCCTTGAATCGACTTTTTAAATGCGATACAATTATTACTTTCAGGGAGTACACTAATACTTAAATTTGCTTGTTTTACATCAGTTCTTCCTGTTAACATGATGCTGTCATTTGCTATTGCTTTTGCTTCTAATGTAGTACTAGGCTTGTCAGTAGCATAATGAAATAATAGTCTTTCTGCTATTTGATTAAGGTTTTCATCAATAAGACGTATGGTGTTAACGCCATTTGCTAAATATTTTTTATCAAATAGTAGTACTTTTTCAGTTTCATCATCTGTAAAACTAAATTCTTTTTGAATGGTTCGTGCGTTTTGATGAATAAGTAGTGTGTATTTTTTGTTTTTAAATAATTCTAATCCCTTTTCATTTGTTTTTATAGCTACAGCAAGAGTGTTTTTTGGTAAATTATTATTGTAACTCAAAGTGATTCCTGTTTCATTTGTTAATGGCAAAGGTTGATTTAAGTTGAGTTTGTCGGTTTTAACTTTTAGAGTGTATGTTTCGTTAGCTTCTGGTATAAAATAGAAAAATCCATTACCCATTTTGTTTGTGTTAAAACGAGTAACTTCATTTGATTTTGAATCTAAAATAAGTCCATCTTTAATCTCAATTCCTTTTTGGTTGCAATCAACAATTTTAACTCCTACAGTATTGTTTATTTCATTGATAATGAAACCAGCTTCGGGATAAATTACTGCAGTTGCTGTTTTCCAATTAGGCTCATTGGATTTTAGGTCGTATGGTTCATCTTTGTTAATGATTTCAACCCTCTGCGTGAAGGAGTCGTCTTCATTAAAATTATTCATCCAATTAGTATAAAAATGGAAATGGTAGGTTCCTGATTTAAATTTACTATTCAAGTGAATTCCGCCTGAAAAAGTACCATTTGTAGTATAAAGAAGTTGCTTTTGTATAATTTGATCTTGCTCATTATAGATTACTAACTGAACATTTGTGGTATTGGCATGAGGAATATTGTAGTTTTTACTTAGGACATATCCTTTAAAAGCAATATCTTCATTGGTTACATAAATATCTTTGTTGAATTGTACGTGGATGTTCTCTCGGTCGTATTTAAAATAATCTTCAATTAGTTTTTTAATTTTTACTTGATTACTTTGAGGAGCTGTGTTTTGCGAGATACATTGGAAAAACAGTAACAAATAAAATATTGTAATGCTTTGTTTCATGATTTAAAATTTGTAAAGATAGTTTTGTTTTTTTGGGTAAATTTAATTATTATGCCGTTAAATATTCATAATATATTTATAATGTTTTAAGTTGATTTATTCTGTTTTTAGATGTGTTAAATGGGAAAAAGGTTTAATTATCTTATTTTTTTAATAATAGGTTTGGTGTGAAGTTTAAGAAAAAAACCGTGCTTTTAAAGTAATATAATACTGTTTTATTTTAATAATTTTAAAGTTAGACCGTTCAAAATTCAATAAGATTTTTTTCTTGATTCAATAATGATTCGTTTATGTTTGCTTAGTGGGCAAAATATAGGAGTGCAAAAGGTACTGTTAAAATGCATGTATTACTTGATTTTGATGGTAATTGCATATTTACAATACTATAACCAATGGCAAAATGTCAGATAACAAAGGGGCTTGTGAGATTCCTCTTTTAAAAGGAAGTGTAGTTTTTGTTGTCCGTTTTTACAACAATTTTCTCTTTTAAAAGATCATTTCAAAGAATAAACTCAATGAAATAATTCTTTTTTATGATTAAATTTTACTTAGGACAGTATTGATCTTAAATTTTGAGACAAAAAAAAATCCCGTAGAACGGGATTTTTAAAATGAATTTTCTTTTTATTGACCAGCAGCTTCTTTTGCTGCTTTTTCTTTTTCTCTAAGTTCTTTTCTTAACTGTTTTTGCTCTGGAGTTAAAATTGCATTTATTCTTTTTCCAATTTCTTTTCCTTTTTCTTTGTTTGCTTCAGCGTTGTCTGGGTTTTCTTTGCTGTCTTTTTGAAGTGCTGCTTGTTCTTCAAAAATTGGTTTTAATTGCGATTGTTGATCCGCTGTTAATGACAATTCTGTAGTCATCTTTTCTAACATTTTTTCAGCTCCACCTTTCTTTTGAGCAAATCCGGTTAAACTTACAGCTAACAAAGCTGCGATAATTAATTTTTTCATTTCTTTTTTAAGTTTTTGAGTTAATAGTTTCTTAGGATTTTTTTAAAATAAAAGCTTTAATATCCTTTGTAAAACTGGAGTAAATGTAGAAATATTTTGAATCCAAAAAACAAATTTATATCTTATTTTTTTTAATGTTTTTTATAGTGTAATTGCTATTTATTAACTTAAATGATAGTTAAAAAATGAATTAAATTTAATGAAAGTTTTTGTTTAATAACAAAACAATAAATGTCGTTTTTTGCTATTGATTTAAATTTGTAAACAATGAGTGTGAAAAAAGTCTAAAAAGATTCCAGAAGCTGTTTTGTCGTAAAAAATAAATATAAAACAGTACTGATTTTTCCCTCTTATAAAAAATGAATTGTTCATGATTGTGTCATATTCCTTTTGGAATTGTATTTTTGAAAAGAAATAAAAGATACTTATGGTTAGTGTTCAAGAAGCTTTTTCGATACTTAAAAATAATATGCCCGCTCTTAAAGTTAAAGAATGTCCTTTGGCTACAGCCAGAAAACATATTCTTGCCGAAGATTTATATGCGCCTATCAGTATGCCACCTTTCCGACAATCGGCTATGGATGGTTTTGCTTTAGGATTGCACGATGGTTTAGAGTATAAAATTATTGGAGAAATCAAAGCTGGAGATGTTCATCAAGTAGATTTGATGCCAGGGCAAGCAGTAAAGATTTTTACAGGAGCTCCAGTTCCTGATTCGGCACAAGCGGTAATTCAGATTGAAAAAGTTAGTGAATCAGGAACGGTTTTACTATTGACTGAAAAACCTAAATATGGAATGAATATTCGTCCTATTGGGGAACAAAATAATGAAGGGGATTTGGCTCTTGAAAAAGGAACAATGCTCAATGCTGCTTGCATTGGCTTTCTGGCAGGTTTAGGATTTATTACGGTAAAAGTCTATCAAAAACCTACCGTTGGAATTATAGTAACTGGAAATGAATTAGTACAACCTGGGTTGCCTTTGACTCACGGAAAAATTTATGAAAGCAATTCGGTGATGTTACAAACAGCGTTACAGGATGCTTTTTTTGAAAAGATTAAAACCTACGAAGTCAACGATGATTTTGATAATACCAAAAGGATATTAAAAGAAGCGTTAACTGAAAATGAAGTTGTTTTGGTTTCTGGTGGAATATCAGTGGGAGATTATGATTTTGTAGCGCAAGCTTTGGAGAGCCTAGTCGTTGAAACACTTTTTTATAAAGTAAAACAAAAACCAGGAAAACCCCTTTTTGCAGGAAAGTTAAAGGATAAAATAATCTTTGCTTTACCAGGTAATCCCGCGGCATCTCTGACTTGTTTTTATGTGTATGTTTTGCCAACCTTACAAATGATGTCAGGATTAGAACGGGAATATGGACAAACAGAATCTAAAAAACTGGCGCATAATTTTAGTGTGAGCAATGCTCGGAATCAATTCTTGAAAGCGCATATAGTAGGGGATGAGGTAACGATTTTAACTCATCAAAATTCTTCGATGCTGAATACTTTTTCAGTTTCTAATGGATTGGTTTATGTGGAAGATGGAGGTTATGAACTATCTAAAGGAGATGCTGTTTCAGTTTATGTAGTAACATAAAGCATTTGACTAACCTAAAAAAAATAAACCATTAAAATTAAGTTTATTAAGACCTGCTTAATTTTCTTAATTTTAATGGTTTATAAATTTATAATGTTGGATATACTGTTAGTCTTTTAATAAATTTCGAGCAATGACTACTTTTTGAATTTCGGTCGTTCCTTCACCGATGGTACATAATTTAGCATCACGATAAAATTTCTCTACAGGAAAATCTTTAGTATATCCGTAACCTCCGTGAATTTGTATGGCTTCGTTTGCCACTTTACAACATACTTCAGATGAATACATCTTAGCCATTGCTCCCAAAGTGGTAACGGGTTTGTGTTGTTGTTTTAAAAAGGCTGCCTTGTGTAACAATAATTCTGATGCTTCAATTTCTGTTGCCATATCAACTAGTTTAAAAGAAATCCCTTGGAAGCTGCTAATTGGCTTGCCAAATTGGTGTCTTTCTTTAGAATATTTTAAAGAAGCTTCATACGCTCCTTTAGCAATTCCTAATGACAAAGCACCAATCGAAATACGCCCACCATCTAATATTTTCATGGCTTGGATGAATCCGTCACCTACTTTTCCTAGTCTATTGGCGTCTGGAATGCGACAGTTGTCGAAAATCAACTCTGCCGTTTCGCTAGCGCGCATTCCTAGTTTGTTTTCTTTTTTACCAGATGTAAACCCTGGCGTTCCTTTTTCGAAAACAAA
>JAHEBK010000122.1 GCA_024642295.1 Flavobacterium sp.
GATTTATGGTTTCAATGGAAAGGAAAGCCTTTATTGCTATACGGTCAGCATGAAATGCCTGAAAGGAATAAAGTAAACGATATTAAATTTTCAGATGAAATAAATTCTTTTTTTAGCTTAAAGCAAAGTTGGGCTTGGACCTCACTGCCTTGGTACGATAAAAAAGGGCAGGACGAATGGCCTTGGGTAGACCACTATCCACAAGCAGTATCGTGGCATAGCAATCCAAATGAGAAAGAAATGGTTCCTGTGGCCGTAGCGCAACATCCATTATCTAATATTGGGCGTAGTTTTCATGATTTTCACCAACCTGAAACCAATAAATATGACTTGACCAAATACACAGATAAGGGTTTGTTTTTTCAAGAACAATGGAATCGGGCAATAGAAGTTGACCCTGAATTTGTGTTTGTTACCGGTTGGAATGAATGGTCGGCGCACAGTCAAAAAATGGGTGCTAATATTAATAGTGAATTGCAAAAATGGAGTTTTTATCCAGGTGCACATTTAGGGAAAGCAGGCAAGCCAATACAAGAAGGCGACACCTATTTTATAGACCAATACAATCAAGAATACAGTAGAGATATTGAACCTATGAAAGGTGGTCATACGGATAATTATTATTATCAACTTATGGGAAATATTCGCAGGTTCAAGGGCATGGATAAACCATTAAATTCTCAACCCTTTAAAACCATTTCAATTTCTGGAAGTTTTGAGCAATGGAATTCCATTGAAAACGTGTTTTATGACCATCTTGGAGATACGGAGCATAGGCATAGCGAAAAACAAGGTTCAGCGGGACCTTATATTAATACAAATGGTAGGAATGATATTGAGTTATGTAAAGTGTCTAGAGATAAAGAATATGTTTTCTTCTATGTTAAAACAAAAAATAAATTAACACCAAATTCTGATGCTAACTGGATGTTATTGTTAGTTGATATCGATCAAAACAAATCTACTGGTTGGGAGGGGTATGATATGATAATCAACAAAAATATTATAAATAGTAAAAAAACGACCGTTCTTAAATATAATCAGAAAAAAGGGTGGGTAAAAGCCCTAGAAACCTTTTACAAAGTAGAAGGAGACGAACTGATGCTGTCTGTTCCTGTTAAGCTTTTTAATCAAAATGAAGGATTAAATTTTGATTTTCATTGGGTGGATAATCCGATGCAATTAGAAAAGATATATGATTTATTTCAAGCTGGAGATAATGCCCCGAGCAGAAGGGCTAATTATAGATTTTCGGAATAATACGATGTTAAATAATTTTATCAAAAAGTAATTAAACAACTAAAAAATAATTATGATTAAAAACCTAATTCTCGGAATTGCTTTTGCTACAATTTTCGCAATGAAATTGAAAGCTCAAGAATCTTCAAACACGGAAAGTGTATTTAGATTAAATTTTTTAACTGCTTCTGCTGAGGTAGAATTACCCACAGGAAATAATTCCACATTTTCAACTGCTTTGGGACTTGATTTTTCATTCTTTTTGGGAGCTGATCATAAATTCTATTATAATTTTGAAAAAAGAAAATCAGAAGGGAAAGTAACAGATAATAATTCGGGGAATTTTATAGCGCTAAGAGGTATTGCCAGAGGAGATGGCTTTTTTGGAGGCGGAGGTGATATTAACGATAAGTCAAAAGTTGTTGAATGGCTTGGTTTGGGTGCAACTTGGGGACTACAACGAAAATTTGACGGCAATTTTCACTTGTTGTTTGATATAGGGCCTGCAATGCTATATTCAACAAGAGATAAAGACTTTAGGTTTTATCCAATGCTTAAATTTAATTTGGGATTCGACTTAAAAACTAAGCTTATGAAACTAAGAATAATTATTTTAATGCTATACGTTGTTTTACCATACATAGTATTGGCTCAAACAACTAGTAGACCCAACGTAATATTAATAGTAGCAGACGACTTAGGGTATAGTGATTTAGGGTGTTATGGAGGTGAAATAAAAACACCTTCGTTAGATAAATTATCTAATGAAGGTATTCGTTTATCCAATATGCACAATGCCAGTATGTGTGTTATTTCTAGAACATCATTGCTTACTGGAAATTGGTGGACTAAAGCCGGTAGCGGTATTAAAAATGGTCCAAATTTAGCGCAGGAATTAAAAAAAGTAGGGTACCGAACAGGAATAGTTGGAAAATGGCATTTAGAGGACGAACCTAATAACAAAGGCTTTGACTATTTTTTTGGTTATTTGGGGGGGTATGCCTCGTATTTCAGCGGACATAAAAGTTATAGGCTGAATAAGGAAGAATTTACCGATTACGGTAAAAATTATTACAGTACTGATGCCTTTACTGATAGAGCAATTGATTTTGTTGCTCCTAAACAGGAAAATGGTAAAGAGGCTCCTTTCTTTTTATACTTGAGTTACCAGTCACCACACAACCCATTACAAGCTCCAAAAGAAGACATCCTCAAGTATAGGGGGAAATACTTAAAAGGCTGGGAAAGTATCAGGAAGGCAAGATTAAAAAAACAAACAGAATTAGGGATTCTTAGTCCTGGAATTGCAATTCCTAGTTATCCTCAAAATTTACCAGATTGGGAATCGTTGTCCGATGAACAAAAAGATTTAGAAGATCTAAGAATGTCTGTTTATGCGGCAATGGTTGAACGTATGGATACTGGAATTGGTAGGCTTATGAAAAAGTTGCAGGAAACTAACCAAGCTGAAAATACACTTATATTGTTTTTAAGTGATAATGGTACCGATTCATTTTCTGTAATGGATGACAATATGCTTAAAAGAGGGCTGTTACCAGGAGATCCGGATTCTAATTATCAATTAGGAACGGGTTGGGCCTATGCTAGCGTTACCCCTTGGCGTTTATATAAAATCAGTCAGCATGGAGGAGGTGTTAAAACAGGTGCCATAGCATGGTGGCCTAAAGGCATTAAAAAAACAGGTAGCGTCCAGTCTAATGCCTTACATGTAGTAGATATTATGCCTACAATTCTGGAGACTGCTAACTATAATAATTCAAAAACAGCCGACAAATTTTTAAAGTCTTTGTCAGGAGAATCATTTGTGTCATTATTGGAAGGGAATAATTGGGAGAGAAAATCACCTATGTATTTTCAATTTATGGATAATCGTGCCATTAGAACAAAGGAATGGAGCTTATTAGAAGTTGATGGTTCTGGTTGGGAATTGTATGATACCAAAAAAGATCCGCTCGAAACAAATGATTTATATGCTACCCAAAAAAATATAGCATCCCAGTTATCCAAAGACTGGATGAATTGGTGGCTTAGCTATAATAAAAATTATGTTCCCAAGAGCACCAAAAATAGCATTCATTATAGCGCACAAGGCGACAGAGGTTCAGGTAACCAATACAAACCTTCGGCAATGCCAAGCAAATTAAAAAATCACATTCCAGTGCCATTAAATTAAAATAGCTAATGAGTATCAAAACTAATTTTCAAAATCTCCTAGTATCACTTTTGTTAATAATAAGCTTGCAAGCTTGTAAGGTAAAGCCAAGTGGTATCCAAAATAATCAAACGGACTTTGTAGATATTTTTGATGGTAAAACGTTGAACAATTGGATTGGCGACCCAACCTATTGGAAGGTTGAAGATGGGAACTTAGTAGGTTTTGTGACAGCTGAAACGCTATTGAAACAAAATTCCTTTATTATTTGGCAAGGAGGAACTCCTAAAGATTTTGAATTAAAAATCACCTATAAAATTACTGAAAATGGTAATAGTGGGGTTAACTATCGCAGTCAAATTATGGATAACATTCCATTTGCGTTAAAAGGATATCAAGCTGACATTGATGGCAAAAATAATTATACAGGACAGAATTATGAGGAAAGAAAGCGCACCACGTTAGCCTATCGCGGCGAGCGGGTTGTATTGTCTCCAGCGCCTACTGCTAATTTAAAAGAGGGAATAAAAAAGAATGCTTGGCAGTACCGAGAGATTGTCGGGAATCTTGGGGATGCTAATTCATTGAAATCCAGTATAAAAAATAACGATTGGAACGAAATGCATCTTATAATTAAAGGGAATAGAATGCTTCATTACATCAATGGTGTTTTAATGAGTGATGTAGTTGATAATGATCTTGTTAATAGCGTATCAAATGGACATATTGGTGTTCAAGTTCATGTAGGCCCTCCAATGAAAGTGTTGTACAAGAATATTAGATTAAAAATTTTAGAGTAGATATAAAATGAAAATCACCTTAAAGTATAGCTTTTTGCCTTTAGTTGTTTTGGGATGTTTTTTAAACCAATCCTGTATATGCCAATCCAATACTCAAGTCATAAAAGAGTTTAAGAAACCTAATATTATTTTTTTCATGGTTGATGATATGGGCTGGATGGATTCGGAAGTATATGGCAGTAAATATTACAATACGCCCAACATAACCCGATTGGCAAAAATGGGAAAACGTTTCACACGTGCATATGCTGCCAATGCGTTATGTTCTCCAACACGAGCAAGTATTTTATCTGGAAAACATCCTGGTAGATTTTCATTAACAACACCAGCAGGACACTTACCACCAAATCCGAATGATGATTTATCACCAGAAAAAGGAGAATCTTGGATGAAAATGGCTTGTCCAGGTTCTAGAACTTTTATGCCTTTAGAAGAATTTACCATCGCTGAAGCTTTAAAAACAAACGGTTACAAAACTGGTCATATTGGGAAGTGGCATTTGGGACATGAAGCATATTGGCCTGAAAAGCAAGGGTTTGATGTTAATATTGGAGGAGGGCATCATCCTGGACCTCCAAACTTCTTTTCGCCATTTAGTATAAGCACCCTTCCTAATCATAAGGACAAAGAATATATAACCGATCGCATTACAGATGAGGCTTTAATGTTTCTAGAAAACAATAAAGACACACCATTTTTTTTAAATTTTTGGCAATTCGCAGTTCATGCGCCTTATCAAGCACCATTGAATTTGATAAATAAATACAAGCAAAAGAATGACCCAAGAGGCAAACAAAACAATCCTATTATGGGTGGTATGATTGAAAAGATGGATGAAAGCTTGGGGAGAATGTTGGATAAATTAGAAGAACTTAATTTAATTGATAATACCATTATTGTATTCTTTTCAGATAATGGGGGTAATATGTACGATGTGGTCAATGGAGATTTTCCAACAAATAATTATCCATTGCGTTTTGGGAAAGGAAACATTCATGAAGGAGGCATTCGTGTTCCATGTATTATATCTTGGAAAGGCGAAATTCAACCCAATACTGTTTCTGATGAGTTGATTCAGAGTATGGATTTTTATCCAACTTTTTTAGAAGTCACTAAAACCAAAGCTAATCCCAATCAATTATTGGATGGAATAAGTCTGATTGAAACGCTTAAAAATGATAAACCACTAAAACGAGAAGCTATATACAGCCATTTTCCACATTATTTTCCTGTAACCCACAACGTACCTTCAACTGCAGTGTGGTACAAGAATTACAAATTGATAAAAGAATATGGGGAAGGGAGAAACCGCTCCGACGCCTTCAAATTGTATGATTTAAAAAAAGATATTGGAGAGACAACTGATATCAGTTTACAATACCCAGAACTTGTAGCAAAACTTTCTAAAATGGTGGAAAATCATGTCATTGAAATTGGTGGATTGCTACCTGTAAAAAACCCAGATTACAACCCAGATGCCGAAAGCAAAATGGGTAAAACCTATGACTTTCCAATAGATAAATACCCAAGTTACTAACTAATCCTATTG
>JAHEBK010000123.1 GCA_024642295.1 Flavobacterium sp.
CAAAGGGCACAAAATTTTTTGTCAACTTGCGTGAGGGCGCAGGTTTTTCTATACATAAAGAGACTAAGGTTTTTGGTTTAAACACAAAGTGCACTGAGAAGGCACAAAGGTCATAAAGTTTTTAACAGCAACCCTGTCTTTTCTTTGTGTCTTTGCGCCTTTGAGATAAAAACTTTTCTTAGCGTCTTTGCGGTAAAAACAATACTTTTGCTATTCAATCTAAGAAAATAACGATGGATAAAAAAATAACCGCTACAGGAGCATTGATAGGGATGATTGCAATAATTTTTGGTGCTTTTGGTGCTCATGCCTTAAAGAAAATTTTGACTCCTGAATTATTAGCTACTTTTGAAACCGGAGTACGTTACCAAATGTACCAAGCTTTTTTTCTATTGTTGTTGCCTACTTTTAAAATACTGAGCGAAAAGACTAAAAAAACAGTTTTTTATCTTATTCTAATAGGAGTGATTTTATTTTCAGGTTCCATTTATGGACTGGCGACAAACTACCTAACGCCTTTTGATTTTAAGACTATTGGTTTTGTAACTCCTATCGGTGGGTTGTTAATTATTATTGGTTGGGGAATGGTATTTTTTAATTATTTTAGAAATAAATCCTAAGCTTTTTCGCTATAAATCGTTACCTTTAGTATATGATTCTTACTTCCTAAAAGGTACTATTTATGAGCAACAATACAATCAAACAAATTCCTAATCTTGATGGGATAGGAATTGTAAATGCCAAAATCAATTATCAATTATCTGCCGACGAATTACATCAAGCAACTCTAGCATTAGGTCAAGGTGTTGAAAGCGCTTCAGGAGCATTAGTTATCAATACGGGCAAGTTTTCTGGACGGTCACCCAAAGATCGTTTTATTGTTAAAGATGCTATTACCGAAAATGAAGTATGGTGGGGAGAGGTCAATATTCCTTTTGAACCTAATGATTTTGATGCTTTATACAATAAGTTAACGGCTTACTTATCCAACAAAGAAATATTTGTTCGAGATAGTTATGTGTGTGCTGAACCTAAATATCGATTGAATGTCAGGGTTGTAACTGAAACTCCTTGGGCAAATTTGTTTTGCCACAATATGTTTTTAAGGCTGAATGAAGAGGAATTAGAGCATTTTGAAACCGACTGGACCGTGATTTGTGCGCCTAGTTTTTTGGCAGACCCTAAAGTTGACAAAACCCGTCAAGGTAATTTTGCTATTTTAAATTTTAGTCGAAAAATAGTCATCATTGGCGGAACTGGTTATACAGGGGAAATAAAAAAAGGAATTTTTTCGGCTTTGAATTTTATGTTGCCTGTGAATGAAAAAATCCTGTCCATGCATTGCAGTGCTAATGTTGGGGAAGATGGTGAAACGGCCATTTTCTTTGGTTTGTCAGGTACGGGAAAAACAACTCTTTCTGCTGATCCTAATCGGAAATTAATCGGGGATGATGAGCACGGTTGGACAAAAGAAAACACGGTTTTTAATTTTGAAGGAGGTTGTTATGCTAAAGTTGTAAATCTTTCTGAAGAAAATGAACCGGATATCTATCGAGCAGTTAGAAAAGGGGCTTTAGTAGAAAATGTAGTCTTTAAAAAAGGAACGAATGAAATTGATTATAGCGATATTTCGATTTCTCCTAATACACGCGTGAGTTATCCTATCGAGCATATTGATACTATTCAACCAGGTTCTGTTGGGGGGAATCCTAAAAATATATTTTTCTTAACAGCAGATTCATTTGGTATTTTACCTCCAATTGCACGATTGACACCAGGGCAAGCAGCGTATCATTTTATTTCAGGGTATACTGCTAAAATTGCTGGTACTGAAGCCGGTGTCACCGAACCACAACCTAATTTTTCGGCTTGTTTTGGGGCTCCATTTATGCCTTTGCATCCCACACGTTATGCAGAAATGCTGAGTCAAAAAATAAAGGAAGATGAGGCTACAGTTTGGCTTATCAATACAGGTTGGACCGGCGGTGCTTACGGGACTGGAAACCGAATGAAATTGAAATACACTCGCGCAATGATCGATGCTGCTCTTTCGGGCGAATTGAATACTGTAAATTATATCTCTCATGCCGTTTTCGGTATTGCGATTCCACAATCTTGTCCAAATGTACCTAGCGAAATTTTGAATCCGAGAGATACATGGAGTGATAAAGAACTGTACGATGTGAAAGCGGTTGAATTGGCTCGAAAATTTCAAGCTAATTTTGTTGAATTTTCAGAGTATGCGAATGAAGAGATTTTGGCAGGAGCGCCTAAAATATAGCCTATAGAAAATAGTATAATAGCTAATAAGTATATTTTAAAGCACTTGTTATGTGTTTGGTTAAAATAAAAAGGCTGTCTGAAAAATAAATTTCAGACAGCCTTTTTTAAAATTTTGTCAAGTTGTTTTTTATAAAACAACTTAGATTGAGAAAATCAATTATGCTTCTACTTCGAATGGAAGGATTGAAACGTATGATTTGTTATCTCTTTTCTTTTGGAACTTCACAATTCCATCTACTCTTGCGTGTAGTGTGTGATCTTTACTGATGTAAACATTTTCACCTGGATTGTGTTTAGAACCTCTTTGTCTTACGATGATGTTCCCTGCGATAGCAGCTTGTCCTCCATAAATCTTAACACCTAAACGTTTTGATTCTGATTCTCTACCATTCTTGGAACTACCGACACCTTTCTTGTGAGCCATGACGTATTAGTTTTAATATTGTTATTATTCTTGAGTATCTTCTTTTTTAGCTTTTGGAGCTTTTTTTACTTTCGGAGCTGCCTCTTCAGTAGTTGCTTCAACTGCTGCTTTTTTCGGAGCTGCTTTTTTAGCACCTGTTGCAGTAATACTTTCAATTACAATTTGAGTAAGATACTGTCTGTGACCGTTTCTCTTTTTGTATCCTTTTCTTCTTTTCTTTTTGAAAATGATAACTTTGTCTCCTTTTAAGTGTTGTAACACTTTAGCTTCTACTGAAGCACCTTCTATAGCTGGGGCGCCTAAAGTTACATTACCATTGTCGTCTAATAAAAGAACTTTGTCAAAAGAAACTTTTGAACCTTCTTCATTAGTCAAACGGTGAACATAAACCTTTAAGTCTTTGCTTACTTTGAACTGTTGCCCTGCTATCTCTACGATTGCATACATACTGAATGATTTATAAATTTTTAAGGTTGCAAATATACAATTTAATTTTTATTGTGCAATCACTTAAAATAAAAAATCTAGTATTTTGTTTATTACGTGTATTTCAAGGGGTTGAACTTAATTTATAGCTCTAATTTTTTCTTAAAAAAACCTTGTAAATATTCAATCCTAACGAAAAAAAAGTATTTTTGAAGGAATTATTGTGGTACTCATAATACAATTTCTATTAATCCTTATGAAAAAATATATAATGATAGCAACTAGTGCTCTTATGTTAGGCGGAGTCGCTTCGGCACAAAAAATAGTTTTCGAAGAATATGACCTCGACAACGGCATGCATGTTATTCTACATCAAGACAATTCGGCTCCTGTAGTCGTGACTTCGGTGATGTATCATGTGGGCTCTAAAGATGAGAATCCTAATAAAACGGGTTTTGCGCATTTTTTCGAACATTTGTTGTTTGAAGGAACTAAGAATATTAAAAGAGGGGAATGGATGAAAATCGTTTCTTCGAATGGTGGCGTTAACAATGCCAATACATCCGAGGATCGTACCTATTATTATGAAGTATTCCCATCGAATAGTTTAGAATTAGGACTTTGGATGGAATCCGAAAGATTGAGACATCCCGTTATTGGTCAAATAGGAGTGGATACGCAAAAAGGAGTGATTAAGGAAGAGAAAAGATCGCGTTATGACAACCAACCTTATGGGTATGTTATTGAGGTTGTTAAAGAAAATATGTTTGTCAATCATCCGTATCGTTGGTCTGTAATTGGTTCTATGGAGCATTTGGAATCGGCTAAACTGGAAGATTTCCAAATGTTTAATCAAAAATTCTATGTACCTAATAATGCTGTTCTGGTAGTAGCCGGCGATTTCAAAACAGCAGTAACCAAAGAGTGGATTCAAAAATATTTTGGCACCATTAAAAAAGGAACGGATATTAAAAGACCTATATATAAGGAAGAACCGATTACGCAAACAATAAAAGCCAATTACGAAGATCCAAACATTCAAATTCCGATGGTCTTGGTTTCCTATAGAACGCCTTCGATGAAAACAAGAGAAGCGAGAGTCTTGGATTTTATTTCATCCTATTTAAGTGACGGTAAAAGTTCTAAATTGTACAAGAAAATTGTCGACGATAAGAAAAAAGCCTTGCAAATAGGAGCATTCTCGTATAGCCAAGAAGATTACGGGATGTATATTGTTTATGGGTTGCCAATGGAAGGCAATACGGCAGAAGATTTATTAAAGGAAATAGACGAAGAAATTGTGAAAATTCAAAGTGAATTGATTTCAGAGAAAGATTTCCAAAAGTTACAAAATCAGTTCGAAAATCAATATGTAAATAGCAATTCTAGTGTAGAAGGGATCGCTGAGAATTTAGCCAAATATTATATGCTTTTTGGTGATGTCAATTTAATTAATACAGATTGTGAAATTTATCACTCTATCACTAGAGAGGAAATTAAAGAAGTTGCCAAAAAATATTTGAATCCTAACCAACGCTTACTATTAGATTATGTTCCCTCTACTCAAGCTCAGAACTAAGTCCGTTATGAAAAACACCAATTTCTTATTCATCCTATTATTACTCACTGGCATTATGCAAGCGCAAAATCATACACAACCCAAACCAGGGAAACTACCTACCGTTAATATCAAAAAGCCTCAAATGTTTACTTTGGCAAATGGCTTAAAAGTTTTGGTGGTGGAAGATCATAAATTACCTAGAGTCTCCTTCAGTCTTACCTTAGACAATCCTCCTTTTGTTGAAAAAGATAAAAAAGGAGTTGATGATTTGATTAGCAGTTTGATGGGGAACGGCAGTTTGAAAACAGCTAAAGATGACTTTAATGAGGAAATAGATTTTATGGGTGCTTCTATTAGTTTAAGTTCTAATGGTGCTTATGCTAGTACGCTTTCAAAATATGCAGGTCGCGTTTTGGAATTATTATCAGAAAGTGCTTTGTTGCCTAATTTTACTCAAGAAGAGTTGGATAAGGAAAAAGCCAAGACCATTGAAACTTTAAAATCTCAAGAAAAAAGCAGTCCCGCAATTGCCAGTCGAGTTGTGGATGCTTTGGCATTTGGTAAAAACCACCCTGCTGGTGAATATATCACTCCAGAGTCTATCAACAGAGTAACATTGGATGATGTGAAGAATAATTACCACACCTATTTTGTGCCTGAAAACGCCTATTTGGTTGTCATTGGAGATGTCAAATTCAATGAAGTAAAAGCTACTGTTGAAAAGTTTTTTGGGAATTGGGAAAAACGAAGCATTCCTAAACAAAACTATACGGATCCTGTAAATGTTCCTTTTACCCAAATTAATTTTGTTGACGTACCAAATGCTTCTCAATCTGAAATAGCATTAGTCAATACGATGTACTTAAAAATGAATGCTCCTGATTTTTTTCCGGCAATTATTGCTACACAGATTTTGGGAGGAGATTACAATAGCAACCTAAACATGAATTTGCGCGAAGCACATGGCTGGACGTATGGTGCGAGTTCGTCCATTGGAGTAGATAAATATGTAACCAAATTAAAGTCG
>JAHEBK010000002.1 GCA_024642295.1 Flavobacterium sp.
GCATGCTTTTTCTATAGCCTACATCTTTATATTTTGGAGGTTCAGGATGAAAATTTCTTATATATAAGTATCTATCTGAGTGTACTGAACGTATTCTGTCGCTAAATTCGTCAAATCGGTCTGATGTCCCAAAAACATAGTTTCGGGCTTTGCATTCGTATTTTCCTAAAAAAGGTGTGCCATCGATTCCTTTTGGTGGTTTTATATTGGCCAAACTCAAAACAGTAGCCCCTAAATCCACAAAGGATATTAGTCTATCTGATTTTGAAGAAGTCAGGCTATTCGGTAATTTAATCATTAATGGTGCTTTCAATCCATATTCATAAATTTCTCTTTTTTGATGTGGTAAAGGACCTCCATGATCACTGTAGAAAAAGATAATCGTATCATCATACAAACCATCTTTGATTAATTGGTCTATAATAATTCCAGCATTTTTATCCATAATTTCAATATTGCTATAATGACGAGCAACATCATTTCGTACCCTAGGATTATCTGGAAAGTAAGGAGGTAAAGACACTTTTGTTGGGTCAACTGTTAAAGGCAAATTTTTGTTTAGCCAAATTTTACTTTCATGAGTATCGCCTAAATTGAAAACAGAGAAAAAGGGTTTTCCTGCTGGTCGATTTCTCCAATGTGCTTTGGTATCATTTTCATCCCAAGCCGAAATAGGTGCGGCAAATTGATAGTCAGTTTTCTGATTATTGGTACAATAATAGCCATTGGTACGTAAATATTCGGTAAAACATTTAATCCCATCAGGAATTACAGCCGAATATTCTCGAATGGTATTTCCTTTTAAGTCTAATACGGGTTCTTTATCATCATTTTCGCCTCTAGTTGCTACCTCTTTATACGTTCTGCTTCCCCATGACATGACGTCCTTTGCTGTACGCATATGCATGGTTCCAATGGACGAAGGCAACATTCCCGTAATAATGGCTGAACGGCTCGGAGCGCATACTCCAGTAGTGGCAAAAGCATTACTGTAAATAATACTTTTTTGTGCTAATTTTTCAAGATTAGGAGTTTTAGCATTAAAGTCTCCATACATCGAAAGGGTAGGGCTAATGTCCTCGCAAACAATCCAAAGAATATTAGGATATTTTGGTGATTGAGCTGATATTATTGAATATACTAAAAAAGTAAATACAGCTAATTGGGTTTTCATTATAAAGCTATTTTTATTTGATTTTTTGATTCTGGTTTTACTTCAAAGGTTCCTTTGTAGAATTTACCATCCAAAGTAAAATCATATTGATAGGTTCCATAGAATCCTCTGTCGGAAATTTTACCTTTCGCATCTGTATTTTTGGAGATATTTGTTTGCCATTTGTTGTTCACTAGATTATTGTAAGCAGATCCCATTTTGGTCAATTGGAAATTTTTATCAAGTAATCCTGCTTTAGGGTTTGATGGTTCAAAATAACCCCAAAACAAAAACTCACTAACGGCAGCTTGGCTAAAAGCCGCCATCATAAAATCATTTGTATATTGGGCTTTTATATCGTCATCGAGGATGTCCAAGGTAAATTCAGAAATGCTAATTTTCTTGTGCAACTCAGCAAAGCGATTCAAAATTTCAATTACTTTTTCAGGAGAAGTTAGGTCATTTCCAATATGACTTTGCATGCCCAATCCGTTAAGTAAACCTCCCGTTTTAGCATCAATCGTTTTAACAAAGTTGTAGTACCAATCTTGTTTGGTTTTATTGATTCCGCCACCGCTGATAATGCCGTATTCGTTAATGAAACGTTCTGCTTTTGGGTCGTATTCTTTTAGTTTTTTGTAGGCTTCAAATAATATATCTTCAGACCCAAAAATGTTTTGCAGTTCTTTATTAGTATAGACTTCGTTTAAAACATCCCAATGCGAAATCTTGCCTTTAGTCGCCTGAGTAATACTTTTGATATGGTTAAAAATAAGCTCTTTTACTTTTTCAGGGTTGTCTTTGTTTTCTTTAATATCTGGAGACAAATACCTAAAGCTTGGCCAAACCAACGCATGACCTTTCACCTTGATATTGCTTTCATTTAATTTGTCGATTGCTTCTAATGTTAGGGGTCTTTTTTTAACCAATGCCCATTTTTTCATTTTCAAATCATTCTCGAAAACAATCACGGTAAACATTTTTTTAATGGCGTTAAAATGTCTATCGTCATTGATAACGTCTTCTGCATTGATGGCGGCACCAAATGAAAAAGCATGTCTTTGTAGATTTAAATTAACATTGGTGTTTTGAATTTTTTTGCCTTTAACAGAAAATTCTATTTCAAAATTCCCTTTACGAAATGCTTCAATTCTTTTTTCAGCCTCCATTCGCCAAGGAGCATTGGCTTCCATGCCAGCGTAGCTTATTTTGGTTTTTGGTAGTTTTTCAAAATCAAACTGCTCAGGATATACCAGTAGTTGAATGTCTTTTATCTCAAATTTTTGAGGAGTGTAACCAAACATCATAGTAAGGACATCATTGCCATTACTCGATTTTAGTGCATGAAAAGGCAAATAATAGGTTTGCCATTTTTGTGAAAGACTTACGGCTCTTTGTACCACATCTTTTGGGTCTGAAGATTCCGATTGTTTGTAAATCCACGAAATTTTAGCTTCGGCAGTTTCTAAACTAGATTCTAATGTTCTAGCTTGGAAAGACAATAACATAGGTTGCGCAGGCACTATTTTTTTGGCAATCAAAGGAATTCGAGCTCCTAAATTGTAAATGAATTGGGGTTGTTTTATTGTTGTCGCAATTAGTGTTGTATTGTCATTGGCTGCTTCAATCTTTCCTTCGTCTTTCGACAGTTTGATGTATTTTAGTTTATTGGAGTCGACTATATTTTCTCCTCCAGCGGGAATTTCTTGTGCCATAAGTGCAACTCCACAGAATAAGAACAAAATAATTAATTTTATTGTGCGCATTTTTTAAAATTTAGATTTCGAATTGTTAATCCCTATAATAGTAACTTCTTTCGCCCATTTTAAACTTGTGGACTTATAGGGTCGTCAAGTCTCACTATTAATTTGTGTTTATTAGCAAATCGTATGAGCACATTAATATTTAGCCAATTCCAAACATTGGGTTGTGTATGTACGCTACTTTGTTTTGCTGCATTTGCTGGTGTAAGGTATTTGAAATCTTTTAAATAAGGAAACTCTTTTTGGATGTTAAGTTCTTCATTATTTAGGGGCGCACCAATTAGTAATTTATTAGGTTCAATCGCTGTTTTTTTGGTTATTACTGTATTCATATAGTTGCTTTTATTGATTACTCTTAAAACTACATGAAAATAAAAGGAACAAGAAAACAATAAAAATACACTTAAACCCAAAATCCGCATTAGGATTTTTTTATTTTTTTAACGCAGATTTCCAGATTTTATACTCTAAAAAATTAAGAATCTGTGTTCCAATGCTTAATCTAAGTTAAATATAAATTTAATGATTCTTTAATTTAAATTGTTTTGATGTTCCTTTTACCCTAAATGCAAGATGTAAATGCTAGTATTACTCTTGTTTTTTGGCGGCCTTTCGTTCAGCTTTTTTAGCGGCTTTTTGAGGAGACATCTCCTCAGCTACGTCACTTGATTTATGGTTTGCCTTCATTTTTATTTGATAGTCTTTTTTCCATTTAGTCAACAAAGCTAACAATTCGGCTTTTTTCTCTGGCATGGTTGCGGCTAAATCATTTTGCTCTCCGCTATCCTTTTTGATGTTGTACAATTCAATTTTACCTGATTCTACAAATTCTAACAATTTATAGTCTCCTTTACGTACAGCTGAAGTTTTATCATCACCTGTTTGAGTAGGTCTTGCTTTATAAGAATTCCAATAAACTGTTCTATCGTTCCAATTCTCTTTCTTAGTAAGGATGTTTTTAAAGCTCTTTCCGTCAATACCTGTGATTTGTTTATTTAAAGCTAAATCAGTCAATGTTGGAAATATATCCATTCCTAAAACAATTGATTCTTTATCAATAAAAGGCTTTGTATTGGGTACATGCACCATTAATGGAACTCTTGTACCTCCTTCATACAACCATCCTTTTCCAGCTCTTAGTGGAAAATTGGTGGTCGCAAGCTCTCTCTTACCTCCTCGAGTTGAAAGTCCGCCGTGATCTGATGTTAGGACAATAATGGTATTATCATAAAGACCTTGATCTTTAAGTTGTTGAATTAATTTACCAACATTTTCATCCACGTTTTCAACCATACCAGCATATTTGGCATTGTTTTGACGCATTTTAGTTTCAGCATGTCCTTCTTTTACATATTCTGGTGTTGTGCCAAAATCAAAGGCTTTAATCTGTTTCTGATTGCGTTCTTCGTCAGCTTTTTTAGCTTCAATTGGCGTATGAACCGCATAAAATGCTAGGACTCCAATAAAAGGTTTGTCTTTTTTATTTTCCTTGATAAATGCAATGGTTCTTTTTGTCAAAACATCGGACAAATAATCTCCTTCTTTAGCAAATTTTTCAACATCTTCAATGGGGGCTTTTTCTCCTTTTGTACCCGCAACACGCTTGGTATTAAAAGGATAAAATTGTTGATCTGTTGCTCCAGCATCACCAGCAGCAAATGATTGGTCGTAACCAAAACCTACTGGGCTACTTTCATCAGCTCCTAAATGCCATTTTCCAACAAAAAACGATGCATATCCGTTAGCTTTGAATTCTTTAATAAAATTCTTTCCCGAAGAAATTTTACTTAAATCTCCATGATCTTCGTTTACAGGATAGGTACCCGTCATGAGTGCATAACGAGAAGGCACACAGCGAGGATAACTAGAATATCCGTTTTCAAAGGAAACAGAGTTCTTTGCAAGCATGTCAATATTAGGGGTCTCATATATTTTTGAACCATTACTACTGATATCATGATATCCAAAATCATCCACAAGAATAAACAAGATATTAGGCTTTTTTTGAGCCAATACTGCATTGGAAACTAAAAAGCAGCAACATAGCATTTGGAATGCTTTAACTATATTTTTCATAATGTTTTTTTTAATCAGATTGTCTATGACTCTTTATGTAATTTAGTAACTGTTTTTTTACTAATATAAAATAAGATTTATTGCTATAATTATACTTCTAGTTGTCAAAATCTTTTTTAGTAAAACCTTCGGTATTTGCTCCGTTTTCTTTGTTGTTTTTTCCCTTAGCTTTTGCACCGTTTGCATTTCCAGCTTTTGTATTATCTCCTTTTGATTTAGCTTCTCCACCACCTTCTTCTCCACCTTTGTAGGTTGATGGGTGCGCTTTATAGATATTCCTTTTATTAATTTCGTTTAATTTTTGTTCTAATTTTTCTTGTAAATCTTTAGCAATAGGGGCATAACCTTTTTCTTTAGCATGATTTTTAGCTTCCAATGGATCAGAAACAAAATCATATAATTCTACTGCAACTACATTTGAAGCATCATAAGGTTTTTCAGTATTGTATCCTTTTCCATGCCATTCGGTGTATCTGTATCTTTCTGTTCTTATAGAATATCCCATTTTATCTTTTTGACGAGGATATTGACTCAAAGCGATTACCGGATTAATATCGTTTTTTGGATTTGTGTCCAATAGTGTTATTAAAGATTTACCATCCGTTTGTGCAGATTGTTTCACATTAGCTAAATCAAATAAAGTAGGGAATACATCAATCAATTCAACGGGAGTTTTCACTTTTACATTTTTTGCAATTCCAGCTCCTGAAAACATAAATGGTATTCTTGTAGCTTGCTCAAAATTAGAATGTTTGTTCCAGAGCGTGTGGTCTCCTAAATGATATCCATGATCACCCCAAAGGACGATAATAGTATTATCTGTTAATTTAAGTCTGTCTAATTCATCAAGTACTTTGCCTAATTGTGCATCGACATACGACACACAAGCCATGTACCCATGTATTAATTCTCTTTGTTTCTCTTCTTCAATTCTTTTCCCAACAGTCAACTCATTATCGATATCAGTAAACGCTCTAAGTTCTCCGAAAGAATGATAAGCAAATGCTGGAGCACCATCTATCAAATCTTGATTTGGGGCTAATTTAATAGCTTCTCTTTTGTATAAATCCCAATATTTTTTTGGGGCTACAAATGGTAAATGCGGTTTTTGATAACCAAGACCTAAAAAGAAAGGTTTCTTTCCACTAGCAAGCATTTTTAATTTCTTAAGGGCTTCTTGAGTATAAATACCATCTTGGTACGCTTCATCAGATACGTCTGCAGATTCTGTACTAGGTTTTAATCTTTTGAACGCATAATTTCTCTGTGCCATATTTTTTTTCATCCCTTTATCTTCAGCTTCTTTCATCAACCTAACCATTTCTGCTTTGGTTTCGGAACTTTGATAATATCCAAAAGCTGGTTCTCCATATTTAGGATCAAAATTTTCAGGTTGGATGTGTGGAATACTCCAGCTTTTACCATCATGTCCTTCAGAAGTAGAGCCTTTATGGAAAATTTTACCAATGGCAGTCGTTTCATACCCTTGCGAAATTAAATACTCAGGCATTGAAATTAATTCAGGTGCCGCTTCTCTAAAATCAGTGTGTAGATCCCAAACTTTAGTACGGTCAGGATAGGTACCTGTCATCACACTTGCTCTTGATGGCCCACAAACGGCTTGTTGCACTTCGGCATTTTCAAATATCACCCCACTTTTTGCCAGGCGGTCAAAATTAGGTGTAATCATTTGTGATTGTCCATAGGCATTTAAAAGTGGTTTTAAATCATCAATGGCAATAAATAAAATATTCTTTTTATTTGACACTTGTGCATGGCTTAATTGAAAGCTAATACAAAGCAGTAGTAAAAGGATGGCTGATTTTTTCATTTTTATTTCTTTCTATTTATTATCGAATTAACATCTTCATCTCCATGTCTTTCAATGATTGTGCCGAAATCTTTATCTGTTATTTTTTTGAACTCAGCAATTGTTTTATCATCGCCATTCTTTTTCATTAATTCTTTTAATTTTGCCTTTAAAGATACGATTACCTCTTTGTATTCTGGATTGTGAATTACATTATTCATTTGTTGAGGGTCTTTTTCTAAATCATATAATTCCCATATATCCATTGAATAATAGAAGTGTGCTAAGGTATATCTTTGTGTACGTATACCATAATGAGGTTGTACATGGTGCCAAAATGGGAATTCATAATAATGGTAATACATGGCTTGATCCCAGTTTTTAGGTGTATTTCCTTCTAGGATTTTCTTGAAGCTAGTCCCTTGGATTTTTTCTTTAGTTTTAATTCCAGCTAAATCTAGAAAAGTAGGTGCAAAATCTACATTTGAAATAACATCTGTATTTACAGAACCTGCTTTTACTACTTTTGGATAACGCACTAAGAAAGGCATTCTTAATGATTCTTCATAGATAAAACGTTTGTCGAAAAAACCGTGATCTCCTAAATAAAACCCTTGATCAGATGTCAAAACAACCATAGTATTTTCAGTTAAATTGTTGTCATCCAAATATTTTAATACTTTCCCAATATTATCATCAACTGATTTGACACATGCTAAATAATCTTTGATGTAAATTTGGTATCTCCATTTACGACCTTCTTCTTTAGTCATTCCTTCTGGTTGCACAATTTCATCATTTTTGGCACCATAAAATTCCCAAGCTAATTTTTCTTTTCCTTTTAATTCAGGAGGAGCAACTAACTTCATGTCTCTTCTTGAAAAGTGTTCCATGGTCATCTCTGTATCTCCAGCTGTTTTTTCACGACCTTTATAATCATCATTGAAAGTTGCAGGATAAGGCATTTCGATATCCTCCCAAAGTTTTTCATATTTGGCATCTGGTTCCCATGGTCTATGAGGTGCTTTGTATTGTAATAACATTAAGAATGGCTTTGTTTTATCGCGTTCTTTAGAAAGCCAGTCTAAAGCAAATCCTGTTGTAATATTAGTAGAATATCCTTTTTCTTTAACATCAACACCGTTCTCATTATAAACTGGATCCCAATAATGACCTTGTTGTCCCGCAGAAGCATGGAATTTAAAAACATCAAATCCTACTGGATCTGTTCCTAAATGCCACTTACCAAACAAACTTGTTTGATAATTGTGTTTTTTAAATTCTTGAGGGAAAGTCCATTGGCTGGCATCAAATTGACCACCATATTCGTTTTTATAGTACCCATTCTTATTACTATATTTACCTGTTAAGATAGCCGCTCTACTTGGTCCACAAATAGCATTGGTGCACAAAACATCTTGAAAAAGCATCCCTTCAGTTGCTAATCTATCCATATTAGGCGTTGGAGCAATATCTTTATAAATTCCTCCATAAGCACTAATGGCTTGAATCGTCAAATCATCTGCCATGATATAAATAATATTTGGCTTTTGTTGTTTGTTTTGACTTATCATTTTCGTTTTACAAGACACCATTATAAGTGTACACGCAAAAAATATTGTTGCTTTTTTTAACATCTTATTTGCTTTTTTCTAATACTATTTTTTTTCCTACATTGATTGAAGTTTTCATCAATTTTTTATCCTCAGATGAGTTTCCTGTCATTATAGTAAATGTTCCTTCTTCGACTACAAAATTATAATCAACATCATACATCGCTAAACTTTCGGCACTAATCTCTAGTGTCACAGTTTTTGTTTCGCCAGCTTGAAGCGCGACTCTTTTATACCCTTTTAATTCTTTTACAGGTCTTGTAAACGAACTCACATCATCTCTAATGTACAATTGAACGACTTCTTCACCAAATCTTTGTCCAGTATTTTTAACGTCAACTGAAACAGAAATTTTATCATCCTTTCCTATAAATTCTTTTTTTGAAACTTTTGGTGCTGAAAAGTTAAAAGTAGTATAACTTAATCCGTATCCAAAAGGATGCAAAGGTACTTTTGGATCAGAATTGTATTTATGGATATAAGAGGTAGGTTTGTAATTATAAACCATTTGTAATTGTCCTACGCTACGCGGAATAGTCAAAGGTAATTTTCCACTTGGGTTTAGTTTTCCAAATAAAATCTCAGCAGTTGCCTGACCTGCAAAAGCTCCTGTTTCCCATGTGTTTAAAACTGCCGAAGCACGCTGCTCTAATTCAGGTTCTGCAATGGGGCTTCCACTTACATATACAACAATTACAGGCTTCCCTAAATCAAGTATTTTATTAGCCAATTTCATTTGGTTTCCAGACAGTTTCAAAGTCGCACGGTCAATGTTTTCACCTGTTGTTTTACGACTCCAATCGTGACGAAAAGAGTTTTCACCTAACACTAAAACAGTGATATCTGCCTCCGACGCTTTATCAGTAGCCACTTTAATTTTATCATCCGTTATTTCTTTTGAACGGTCACCAGAATCATAATAATTTACTTTATAGCCATTTTCAAAACCAATTTTAGTGATTCCCTCAACCATTGTGATGACATTTTCCTCTGGTTGTGGTGAAACCCAGTCTCCTAAAGTAGTTTGGTTATTTGCATTAGGTCCAGTGATGAAAATAGTTTTTCCATTACCATTTGCTAGAGGCAAAATGTTTTTTGGATTGGTTTGTAATACAATTGCTTTTCGTGCTTGCTCCAATGCGTTTTGCTGGTGTGATGTTGTAAAATTTACTTCTTTAGCTTTGGCAACATTTACAAAAGGGTTTTCAAATAATCCTAAACGGAATTTAGCTTCTAAAATTTTTCTACAAGCAAAATTCACCCTTGAAATATCAATTTTCCCTTCTTTAACCAATTCAATTACATATTTATCAAATAAAGGTCCATGCATATTCATGTCCATACCTGCATTAACTGAAAATTGAACTGCTTCTTTAAAATCTTTGGCAACATGATGCCAAATGGCGATACGTGAAATATCATTCCAGTCACTCACATAAAAACCTTTGAAATTCCAACGCGTACGCATTAAATCAGTCATCATAGATTTATCCATGTGTCCAGGCATTCCAGCTACTTCATTATGTGCTGCCATAATAGAAAAGATATTTGCTTCTTTTACAGCTCTTCGATAAGGAGGTAAGAAAATTTCGTAGATGGTTCTTTTAGACACATCAGTTGGCGAAGCGTTTAATCCGTTGATAGAAGAACTACCTGCGATAAGGTGTTTTGCACAAGCAACGACACTATTCGTTCCTGTAAAATCATCTGATTGTAATCCTGTAATAGTAGCAATTCCCATGTTCCCTACTAAATAAGGGTCTTCACCATAAGTTTCTCCAGTACGTCCCCATCTTGGATCACGCAACACATCGATATTTGGTGTGAAAGACCAATGCATACCATTTGCTCTCATTTCCAAAGCCGTTTGTCTTCCACCTTCTTTCACCAAGGCATCATCAAATGTAGCCGCTTGTGAAATAGGCGATGGGTAAATGGTAGAACCACTAACCAATCCATTGCCATGAATGGCATCAATCCCAATTAACAAAGGAATTTTTAAAGGGGATTGTTGTGCTAACTTTTGCAACTCATTAGCTTCCTCAGGTGTGACAACATGAAGAAACGAACCTATTTTACCTTCTGTTGTAAGACGTGCAATATCACCCGTTTTTAAACCTGGATAAAAACCAAGAGCATCATTTTTTTCTAACTCCTCAGGACTTAATTCAGATTCAGCTGCCTTCATGTGTTCTAATCCCACATACTGGCACATTTGATATACTTTGTCCTCTAGGGTCATACGTGACATTAAATCATCTAAACGCTTTTCAATGGAAGCATTTGGATTTAAATAAGTCGCATTTGTGCTTTTCACACTAGATGTTTTCGATTTGCATGAAAATAGCAGTAAAGCAGAAACTACTATTAAAGATGAGATTATTTTCAATTTGTTTTCTATTTAATTTATATTATTGACTTATCAAATTATTAGTAGATATCTCTGATAATGGAGTTGGAATTTTCATTTGAGTTTCAATATTTGTAAAAATTATATCAGATGTACTGCCAAAAAATGTTGTAGCATCATTATGATGGTTGATTTGTTCTTGGAAACGACCTAAACCGCGTCTTCTCATGTCAAACCATTCGTGACCTTCACCATTTAATTCGTATTCACGTTCTTTCATTATTCTTTCGCGAAATACTGTTTTTGTTGGTACTGATGTAGTTGTCCAATCCGCTGGCTGAGTTGTAGTACCAGTACTTGTCGTTCTTGCTCTTAATAATACTTTATTAACAAAAGTATAAGCGGCAGTAGGACCTGTAAGTTCATTCTCAACCTCTGCTCTTAATAATAAAATATCAGCATAACGCAACAAAGTAAGGTTTCTAAAAGTAGTTGTTCCATCATAAGTCAAATCACCATACTTATTTAACGCAGCATAAGAGAAATTTCCTGATTTTTGACGAGGGAAAAGGTTTTGTGTTGAACCATCCGAAGTTTTAGTGTACGTATTGTATACATAAGTAGCATTTATTCTAGGATCGGCTACGGTACTCACTAAATTAACTAAATTAGCATTAGTTCCCGACTTCCAATAAACAGTTCCATTTACAGTCGCAGAGTTAGCAGTAGTTAAAGGAATTCCGGAATACTGAATGATATGGTCACTAAACATTTCTTTGTTCGGAAGAATACGTCCAAAAGTTGAAATTCCTTTAGGTACACTTGAATGGTCACTTAATACTACGTCTCTTACGATATCGTTCGTTCTAGCTGCTCCAGTATGTCCGTATTGCAATTCAAAGATAGATTCAGAGGAATTTCTTGCTCCTTCTTTAAATAAATCAGCATAGGTAGTTGCTAAAGAATAACCTCCAAAATTAATTACATAATCCAATTCTGTTTTTGCTTCTTCCCAAAAGTTAGTTATCGATGCAGCAGTAATTTCAGCTTCGGTAACAGGATTAAAATTAGCCACTTTTATGGTAGCACTATTTTCACCAGCTAATCGAATGTATACTTTAGCTAAATATCCATTAGCAGCATATTTCAAAGGTCTGCCTGCAATGTATTGTCCTCTGTCTGGTAATAAATTAGCGGCTTTTTTTAAATCACTAATAATAAGGTTGTATAGTTGTTCTTTAGTACTTTTAGCAACATGAATATTTTCTTTTGTAGAAGGTTCTAATCTTATTGGCACTTCTTCAAACATTTGAACCAAATCAAAATATACCACTGCTCTTAAAAAGTAGGCTTGTCCCAAACTAGTATTTTTATTTGAAAGTCCGCTATCCTTAACATTAGCAATCACAATATTGGCTTGATTGATAGTTTGATACATCCCCAACCACAAATTCCCTAGATTGATATTATTATTAGTAACATTCAATTGATTCGCATCTGAATTGGCTCCTTGTTTTGAAAAGTATTTTCCTGAATGTGGCCATAAAAGCAAACGCATTCTTGCACCATAATAGTCGTATGCTTGTAATTGATAATAAATTCCATTTACAGCTGTTTCTGTTCCTTCTGCTGTTGAAAAAACTTGATCTTCAGAATATTGATTTTCAGGAGTATCAGTTAGCAAGTCATTACAGCTGCTAAAGGGTAGCGTTATGATAAATAATGCTACTAATTTTATAAATTTATTTCTATTTTTCATCGTTTGTTTTTTTAGAAAGTTACATTTAAACCAAAAGTGAATGTTCTTTGATTAGGGAAAGAACCCCAATCAATTCCTGTTCTAGTAGGGTCAAAAGAAAAACTATTTACCTCAGGGTCAAATCCAGAATAATTTGTCAATAGCCATAGATTTTGTCCTGAAAAGGTAAGTTTTAAACTATCAATAAAACCTATTTCTTGTACAGGTACATTATACCCTAGTGTAACATAACTCAATCTTAAAAAGCTTCCATCTTCAACTTGACGGTCGTTAAAATCAGTGGTATAGTTCGTATTATTAAATCCTCCAACACCTACTAAAGGATAATCTCCATTTGGATTCGTTACGGGATTAAAAGCACCTTTATAAGCATCAGTAAGTACATTATTTGTAGTGTTGTTAGCGTACCCTAATTCTAAGAAGTTACCATTTGCAATTTGGTTTCCATAAACCCCATTAAACATAGCACTAATAGAGAAATTTTTGTATTCAAATGAAGAACCAAATCCGAAAGTAAAGTCAGGATTAGGATTCCCAATAATCGTTTTGTCTTTGTCATCAATGTTTCCATCTCCATTTTGGTCCACAAAATAAACATCACCAACTCTCAAATCTCTGCCTCCATATTTCAATGGATTTCCAGAAGTAGTTGCTGTTAATTCCTCGTTAGTTCTTATAATTCCATTAGTTGCATATCCATAGAACAATCCTACTTGTTGTCCTTCGATAAAAATATTTGCTGGTTGTTTGAAATAAGTACCACCAGAAATTTGTGCTCCTGTAAAAGCCACAACTGACCCTAAGTTTCCAAACTCTGTAGGCAGTGTTCCTAAGGCTCCAATTTTGTTTCGATTAATTGAAATGTTTGCAAAAAGAGACCAGTTTGTGTTTTTACCTTTAATGATATCCGCATTTAAAGAAAGTTCCAATCCTCTGTTGTCAATGTTTCCTTTATTAGTAGTTAAATTGTCAAATCCTGATGAATCTGGAATATCTGCATTTAGTAAAAGATCGGCACTTGTTTTATAATAAGCGTCAAAAGTTCCTGTTAAGCGGTCATTGAAAAAACCAAAATCAAGTCCTGCATTGTATTGTATGGCAGTTTCCCATTGTAGCGCTAGATTACTTAAATTTGGCGGTATTACAGCAACTAAATTCCCTCCATTAGCATCAGCAAGTGCCGAATCAGGTCTTGATAATAATCTTAAAGTTCTGTATGAATTAATATTTTGATTTCCAACCTGACCATATCCTAAGCGCAATTTTAAATTTGAAAGCGTTTCTTTTCCTTTCAAGAAAGACTCCTCACTAACTTTCCAAGCAAAAGCAACTGCTGGGAAATACCCCCATTTTTGCCCCTCAGCAAATTTAGTACTCCCATCAGCTCTAAAGGTTCCTGTTAATAAGTATTTGTTGTGAAACGTATAATTCAAACGCCCGATAAAAGATGCCAAATTAGGAAATTCACTATCTATAATTAGAGGTGTGTTAATTCCCGCAAAAGAGATACCATCAGCTCTTAAAGATTTGTCAGCAAAATTTGACCCTGAGTATTGGGTCGTTCTAACACTCGTTTTGTCAATGATAAAACCTGCTGTTGCATCAATTTTATTATTTTTATTAAAGTTCTTTTTGAACATTAAGGTATTGTCAACATTGTATCTAAAACGATCCAAAGTAGAAACTCCAGCCAATCCATTTGCATTTCTACCTTTTAACAAAGCTGTTCCATACCAAAAGCTTCTTTCTTTAGATCTATAGTCACTACCAAAACGCAGTCTATAACTAAATACTTTTGATATTTTATAATCCAATGTTAAAGCTCCTAATATCCTAATGTCTTTAGCATTATCATCATAATCTGATGTCCATGCTCTTGGTCCATCAAGGAAGTCGCTCACGTCACCTTGATTTTGATTATTTTCGGCTAAGTTTAAAATAGGAGCAGCCTGTAATACTTGGCGCACCATACTACTATTAGTAGATCCGTTTTCATCCGCACCTTTAGAAGAATTTAATTGGGTGTAATTAGCTGAAAATTTAGCGCCTAACTTTAATTTATCTGATAAATCTTGATTCAGGTTTATATTAAAGTCTGTAGCTTTAGCTAAAGCATTAGGAAATGTACCTTGATTGTTTGTGAATCCACCAGCGATATAATAATTTCCTTTATCACCACCACCCGAGGCTGATAACCTCGTTTTTTTAACAATAGATGTTCTGTAGGTGTCATCTGCCCAATTTACACCGTTAACTTGGTTAGGAGTACCCGCATTGTAAATTTTATCACCAACAATATCATATGGAGCTACTTGACCTAAAGCCAGTTTCATATTATTTTGATAATCTGCATACTCTTTAGTATCCAAGACTTCAATGTTACGTACCACATTTCCTATCCCTAAAGAAGTAGTGAAATTAAATTTAGCATTACCTTTCTTTCCTTTTTTAGTAGTAACAATTACAACTCCATTGGCAGCCCTAGAACCATAAATAGCCGTTGCCGAAGCATCTTTTAGGATTTCAACACTTTCAATATCTGCTGGGTTAACACCTGGAATACCACCACCCTGAGGGGATGTAAAACCTGTTAAAGGATTCCCTGTGTCTTCAGTAGCTGAACTTACTATAATTCCATCAATAACATATAATGGTTCCGAGTTTCCTGTTAAACTACTAACCCCTCTAATTTTGATAGAGTTAGGC
Organism: Flavobacterium sp.; assembly: GCA_024642295.1. Lineage (GTDB taxonomy): Bacteria > Bacteroidota > Bacteroidia > Flavobacteriales > Flavobacteriaceae > Flavobacterium. The sequence goes on from JAHEBK010000002.1 coordinate 15,231, forward strand.
GCGCCAGGTTCAGACCCATTAGCGGTAACCTGTACCCCAGCAGCTCTACCTTTGATGATGTCCTCAATTCCGTTTGAGTTTTGTGCAATTTCATCCGTTGTTTTAACCGAAGTAACTGCACCTGTAAGGTCTCCCTTTTTTACTGCCCCATAACCTATGACAACAATTTCGTCTAGTTGGTTTTTACTTTCTTTTAATTCAACTTGAATTTCAGTTTGATTGTAAATGTTTATTTCTTTAGTTACATATCCAATATAGCTTATTGCAATTGTAGAAGGTGTTTTTTCTATCGGGATAGCAAAAATACCATCCAGATTAGTCGTGGTTCCTTTGGTTGTCCCTTTTAAAAGAATTGTTGCTCCAGGAAGAGGCATTTTGTTTTCATCCAAAATGGTACCTCTTAAAGTTTTTTGTGCAAATATAAATGCAGGCAACAAAAATAAGATGAGTAGTAATTTGGTTTGGTTCATAATTTTGTTTGATTAAGTTTATGCTAAATTCGATATTTGGCTCGGTATCAGGGTTGCAAAAAACATCATAAAAGGTTTGATAATCGTCAAACCTCATGATATTTAATAAAAAAACCGGTAATAAAATGAACTAAGTAACAAGAAAGAATAAATGTCATGTTTTTTAAACCATATAAGATTATTTAAGTTGAGGAGTCTTTCTCCTATGTTCTTTAATGTCTTATATGGTAGAATGTTTTTTTATTGTTTGAAAATACGACACTAAATTTTGACTAGTACTTATGAAAAAATATTAGTCGTTTTTAATGAGTTAATTACAAATAAAATTCTTTCCTGTTATTGCTCTTTTTTTAAACTCTCTAAAAATCCACTTGGAGTTGTATCGTAGAATTTTTTGAAAGAGGTGCTAAAATATTTTGGGTTTGAAAACCCCGAACGATAGGCTACTTCTTTGATGCTATATTCTCCTTCGATAAGAAGTTTTTTGGCATGCTTTAATTTGGTATGAATGATAAAATCTTGAGGAGATAAATCAACCAAATTTTTGAGTTTCATATAGAGTGAAGTTCTACTCATACTAAAACTGCCGGATAAGTCATGAACAGAAAATAGTTCGTTCTCAATATTCTCAAGCACTTTTAATTCTAAGCTACTTAAAAAATCTTGATCATTTTTACTCCTAAATAATGAGGCGTTATCAGTTTCGGTATCGTGAATATATTTGTCTCTAAGCTTTTTTTGCCATTTTAAAATATTGATCATTTTTGCCAATAAAAACTGAGTATCAATTGGTTTCTCTATATATTCTGCGATTCCAGTTTCGATACTTTCCAGTTTTTGTTCTGAATTTTGTAATACAGTAAGCATGAATACCGGAATGTGATTGAGATTAATATCGTCTTTCAATTGACGAGACATTTGCATTCCATCCATTTCTGGCATAATAAGGTCGGTCAAAATGAGGTCTGGGAAAATTTGGGATGCTTTTTCCAATCCTTCTTTTCCGTTTTGAGCCTCATAAATCTGAAAGTATACGCCTAAAGTGTTTACAAGAACTGTTCTTAGTTCATCATTATCTTCAACAATTAATATTTTACTATCACTAAATTCATCAATATCCAATTGTTCGTTAACAGTGTCAATATTGACAGTATTTTGTAGACTTGACATTTTTTTGTTGTACTCTTGCTCTTGGTTTTTTAGTAAGATAATAAAGGTTGTTCCTTTGTTTTCTTCACTTTCAAAGCTAATAGTTCCTCCTGTTTTTTCTAACAATTTTTTGGCCATCATTAATCCCAAACCAGTTCCTGGACTCTGACTATTAATTACATTGCGAGCTCTATAATAACGCTCCAAAATAAATTTTTGTTGGTCTTTTGGGATTCCAATTCCTTCATCTGAAATTTCAATCTTCAAGATTTTGGTAGCTGTAGGTTTTAGATTGATGTTGATTTTTCCTCCTTTATGAGAATATTTTATAGCATTAGAAATTAAATTTAAAAGAATCTTGTCAAAAACATCTTTATCAAAGTAGTAAGGGGTATCACCCCATTCATTATTAAGAGTGATTTTTATGTCTTTCTCTTCTGTTAATGGCGCAAAGTTGTTGATTCTTTTAAGAATATGACTTTCGAGTTCGATTTTAGATACATCAAGCGCTAAATTGTCTGTTGAAGTCACTTTTTGAAAATTCAGCATTTGTTCAAAAAGCGAGTTGATTCTTTTAACCGTTGTTTTAATTCTTTTTTTAGACTCATCACCTGAACCCGAACTTTCAGTTACATTATCCAGTGATGCAATTAAAATGGTTAGTGGCGTTTTGATTTCATGCGTTATATTGTTGAAAAAGTCAATCTGTTCATCGGCATTTTTGTTTTTAATGATGACACTGGTAAAATGAATAATTGCAAATATAATCCCAATCAATATTAGAAAATAAACGACATAGGCTAGAGTAGTAGCCCACCATGGAGATAGAATTTCAATTTTCAAGCTGCGTTCTTCACCTGGAATGGAATATTTGTTATAGGCTTTGACTTTAAATGTGTAATTGCCAGGACTTAAATTGGTGTAGGTTGCAATAGTTTGAAAATTGGGCGTTGTCCATTCTTTATCAAAACCTTCTAATTTCCATGAATATTTGACTTTTGAAGCAGAGCTGTGTGATATTCCTGTAAAACGAATTTCGATAGAATTTTCACTATGTTTTAATGTGATAGATTCTGTTTGGTTGATGTGTTTAGGCAATGGTTTGTTGCCTGGTGTTACAATTTTATTTGAAATTTTTAAAAGTTCGAATTCTATTTTAGGTTTGTAGTTTTGTGATTTAATAGCGTTAGGATTAAATAATGTAATACCATCGATGCCACCAAAAGCAAAAACACTATCGCTAATTTTTTTATAACTTCCATAATTGTATTCCGTACTAGAAAGTCCATCTTTTTTGTCAAAAATATTAATGATGGTATCTTTGGGAGTTGTTGTAATGTGTGCCAGCCCTTTTGTGGTACTTACCCATAGATTGGAATCGTTTATTGAAATGATTCCTTGTACAATGTCAGATGGCATTCCTGATGCGATGGTTAGTTTTTTTATTGTTTTATTTTCAGGATTATAATAAACCAATCCGTCTCCATTACTTGCAATTATTAATCTTTTGTCTTTCGTTTCATAAACAGAATTAATAGTTGAAAAAGCCAGTCCTTTATTTTTATTAGGATTTAATGGCCCTATTAAGTTAAATTCTTTTTTCGCAGGGTTAATGTCGTAAATACCGTTTTTACCAGCGGCTAGAATATGACCATTTTGCGTTTCACAAATGGATCTAACGGTTTGAATAGGGTAGCTGTAAATTTGGTTTTTAGGACTTATAACAGTTATATTCCCTTCAATTCCACCCACCCAAATATTTTTGTTAGAATCTTTAAAAATGCTATACACTTTAATGTGTATGTTCTTGTAATGTTCTATTTTTAAGGTATTAGTATTTATTTTAAACAAACCGCTATTATAGGTTCCAACCCACATATATTCGTTATCAGCTTGAAAAGCTAGTACAATATCTTGTGTGCCTGCAATTTGATTAGAGAGGTTGTTTAAATGGCGCCAATTATTGCTTTTGTTGTCTAAAATACTTACCCCTTTTGTTGTTCCAAACCATAACTTCCCATTTTGATCCTTAGAAATTGCTCTAGTAAAATTAGACACAATACTATTGCTGTAATTGATCTGATGTTGGATTTTATGAAAGGGTAATTTATTGGAATCCATGTAATTGATGCCTCCACCATAAGTCGCAATCCATAATATGTTTTCTTTGCCAAGCTCAATATCATAAATTCCATTACTTGTCAGTGAGTTTTCTCGGTTTACATCTTCTTTAAAATGCCCAATTTCTTTAAAAGAATTATCGACTTTGTAGAGTCCATCACCATCAGTGGCAATATAAATGGTTTTTGAATCGGTTTTAAGGATGTCCTTGATGGGGTTGTTGTTGTTTGTCTTGAAATCAACTAGTTGTAGCTGGGTTAGGTTGAGGTTTCCTTTTAGGATTTTTCCAGTTTTTGTCCCAACAACAAACATATTGTTAAACAATGTTATAAAAGTGATATTGCTAGGTAAGGAATTGAGTGCTATTTTTTGCAGTCGCTTATTTTTTGGTTCATACCTAAATAAACCTTCATTAGTCCCATAAATTAATTTTTCTTTATAACTATATAAAGCATCAATGTTAGCAGTTTTAAGGATTAATTGAATCGTATTGGTTTTCGAATCGTATTTCCAAAGCCCATTAAGAGATCCAATCCATATTGTTCCGTCACTGTCTTCGGTAATGCATTTGACAGATGATGGTGTTGTATTCGTATTTGATTTTACAATTTTAAAAACATCTAAATCTTTATCATACTTGCAAACATCGTTTTCAAGTCCAATCCAAATTTGCTGTTTGGAATCGATAAACAATTGAGTAATACGATTATTTAATTTTTCAGGTAGTCCTTCGTAATTGTTATAAGTTTTATAAAATCTGGAATTATTTTTCAACACGCCTTCTTCAGAGGCAATCCAAAGGTTCCCATTTAAATCTTGTTTGACCGCATAAGTAATACTTTGAATTGGAATGTTTTCACCAACTAATTTTTGAAATTCAATATTACTCTGCGCAAAGATAGAGTGACAAAAAAGAAAAGTAAGTATGGAGAGGATATGAAATTTAGTTTTCAACATTATGTTACAAGGATTTGGGATTGACCTAAAACGTACTAAACTTTACAAGCTCATATATAATCCAAGTACAATGGAATGATATGTGAAAATTATATTGTTAAATAACAATTAGTCATAAATTTAGTAAAAAAATTAATGTTTTGGCAAATGAGCATCAAAAAAGCCTATTTTTATTTCTATAAACGCAATTGAGAAAATCAATTTAATTATTTTTAGTTCTTTATTATTTTAAAAGTGTCTGCGTTTATTTTTAAAAAATAAATTCCGGAACTAAGACTGGAAAGATTTATTCTAGTGTTAGAATATTCTAATGTGTTTTGATTTGAAATTACTTTTTGTCCAGAAAGATTGTAAACCTCAGCAGTATTGCTATTTTCAATTCCATTGATATAGATATAATCTTTTACAGGATTTGGGTAGATTTTTAATTTTGTTCGGTTAATGTTATTTATTCCCAATGAAGGAGAATATTCTATGGCTCCAAGATCTGGATTACTGTCTCTTATCTTTCCATAAAAATCATTAGTTGGGATGTCAAAGGTTACACCATTAACATTATACGTTTTAGTGGCTGATCCAATTGCCCCTGAGGAAGATTGCAAGCTAAAGTCATGAGTTGTGGCTAGTTCATTGCCTGGATCCACAAATTTAGGATTTGTAAAAATCATGTTAGTTTGAGTTGGGGTTATGTCTGAATCTTGGTTAAGTACACCATTAATTCCATACACTAGATTATTAGAAACAACGACATTTGTTGTTTCCGCTACTGAAATTGGAAATCCTCCCCAAGCATTATCGATATAAATAATGTTATTAATGAATTTAAAATCATCGCTTCCTGTTCCAGCAGTACTCATTCCAATATTATTTCCAGATTGACCTCCACCAAAATTTGTTATTGAATTGGTATAGGAGTTCATATAACAAGTATTATTAATAAAATCCATCCTCAAGCCAGAGTTGCTATGAATACCACTATAGCCATTCCAATAAGTCAAATTATTTGCCACTAAAAAACGCCCATAATTCCAACCGTTAGCTAAGTCATTTCGCTGTAGCGAAATTCCTTTACCCTCATCTATCTTTGGGGTAATAAGTGTTTTATCAGGTGCCCACGAATAAATTTCATTGTAATTATGATGTACATTATTATTCAAAATAGTAATTCGATAACCTGGATTTGTGTCTAAAGTCCCCGTGACACTACTGTTGGCATTAGTTACCACCATGCCATGGGTTCCTGAATATGATTTCCTTGAGGTGGCATATACTTCATTCCCAATAATGTTGATGTAATCACAATCAGCTACTCTAAATCCGTTTCCAGGTGTATGATGAACTTTTAAATTAGTGATGTCAATATGGTGAACTTTACTCATATATAATCCTCTTGTATCAGTATAAGAAGGGCGCGAAACCGATATGCCTGATATATCTGGGAGGCTTCCATTTTGGGAATAATTTTGTTCAACTTGTTCATCAGTTGTACCAAGAGGTACTCTATAAAGCGTATTTGTGGAAGGATCTTCACGATACAAAAACTGCAACGCTCTGGCGGTACTATAGGGAATACGATCAACTTCTCCTATAATTTCTAATCCTTCAAATTTCAAATACGAGCTATTCAGTACCCTGAGAATATTGGCACCATCTCCTTTTAGTATCGTACTGCTATTGTAAGGCTTTATCGTAATGTAATTTCCTGGTGTACCATTTAAGTTATTTATTCGTATGGTATTTTCTTGATGCCAAATTTGAGGGTCATTAATGTTTCCAGAATAAGTGTAGGAAGGATTATAGCTATTGTTTGAATATTCTCCAATAATAAACAATGTATCACCAGGGCCAAGAACACCCACTGCATTTTCAACTGTTTTGAATGGAGTAGACACACTCAATCCATTATTAGAGTTACTTCCAGTTTGCTTATTGACATAATAACTGGTTTGTGCAACACTTATGTTCATAAATGTTGTTGTGAGTAGCAATAGGATTATATTATATTTAGTATTCATTTTACTTTGTTTATTAGATGTAATTATATGTCAATAGAAAATACATTCTTCTGGTACAAACAAAGTTAATTTTTCAAATCACGACAGAGGTTTGATGATTGTTGTTTTGGGTATGTTAATTGTCAAGATAAAAATAATTGTAACAATAGAAGCCAAATCTTTGATATAAAGGATTATATTAAATGAAAAAACCATTTTAATGATTCATTAGATATTTATTATGAACC
>JAHEBK010000124.1 GCA_024642295.1 Flavobacterium sp.
AAATTCCCTGTTGGATCAATAGCAAAATTACGAGGGCCATCACCTAAAGTACTGGTTCTAGAAACAAATTCTAGTTTGCCATTTTTTTCTATTTTAAAACAGCTAATATCATTAGCTTCTCCTCTATTGGTAGCATATAAAAATTGTTCGTCAGGTGAAATATGAATATCTGCTGCCGTAAAAGATTGATTAAATCCATCACTTAAAACAGTCGTTTCTTGTACTAATTTTAAATTCCCTTTTTTATAATTAAATACCGATACGGTTCCATCTAGTTCTTGCAATAAATACGCTTTTTTCCCATCCTTACTAAACGTAAAATGTCTCGGCCCACTTCCCGATTTAACGCTAATTGCATTTTTCAATTCCAAAGGTTGTTTGGCGTTTGGAATGTATTTATAAGAATACACTTTATCACTTCCTAAATCTGAAGCAAAAACATACTGATGGTCAGGGAAAAACTGTACCATGTGCAAATGTGCTTTCTCTTGTCGTTTCACATTTGGACCTTTTCCTTCGTGTTGCATAAGTTGTTTTAATGCTGTAACGCTACCGTCATTATTCTTACCAAAAATAGAAACATTCCCACCTGAGTAATTCGCAGTAATAACCGAATGTTCGTCATTGATAATAAAACAAGGATTTTCACCTGATGTTTTTTGTTGGTTTAATAAATTTAACTTTCCGCTTTTTGCATCAAAACCAAAAGCAGTTACCTGACTGTTTGCTGCATTAGAATTTACAGTATATACAAATTTATTATCTTGAGATACAGACAAATAACTTGGACTATCAATAGAAATCGATTCAGATTTATAATTTGCTACTCCAGATTGTGTATCGAATTCATATACATAAACTCCCTTACTATCGCATTTATTGGTATAGGTTCCAATAAGTAAATTAAGCTTTGTTTCTTGTGCATAAAAGGAAATTGTAAACAAAATTGTAAAAACAATTAGAAGATTATTTTTCATTATTTATATTTTAGAAATGCTAAAATACATATTAATCTTCAAAAAATGACACCTAAATTTTCTACTGAAAAAATACCAGCTTGTCCATTCATAACTGTTTACAAATTTGTATTTTTGGCTAGCAATTAACTGCTTTTGACCAAAATCAACTTCAAGCAGTAAACTTTTGAACTCAATGTATTTTAAACATCCTGAACTTTTATACTTTCTGTTCTTATTAATCGTTCCGATTTTGGTGCATCTCTTTCAATTACGCCGATTCAAAAAAGAATACTTCACTAATGTTCAAGTTCTTAAAGCACTAAAAATACAAACACGTAAAAGTTCCACCATTAAAAAATGGTTGCTTTTAGCCTGTCGATTGCTTCTGTTGACTTTTATTATTTTGGCTTTCGCACAACCCTATTTCAAAGCCAAAGACAGCGAAAACCGCTCCAATGAAATGTATATTATACTTGATAATTCTTTGAGTATGCAAGCCAAAGGCAAAAAAGGAGAATTACTAAAACGTGCGGTCCAAGAATTACTGGAAACCATTCCTGAAAATGCTACTTTTTCATTGTTAACAAACTCAGATGCTTTTTGGAACACTACCAAAAAAGAAATACAATCAGAGCTACAAAACCTAAAATACAGTGCACTTCCTTTTCAAATTGAATCACTTTTGGGACAAATACAATCCCATAAATCGGCATTCAAAAAAGACATTGTAATTATCACTGATGCAGTAGGTATAGAAAAAAAACAACTGCAAAACATTCCTAAAGATGACAATACCTTTTTTGTCATTCCAAAAGCCGAACAAAAGAACAACATTGCCATTGATAGTGTTTACATTCAGGAAACCTTAGATAATTTTTATAATTTGAATGTAGAATTAGCAAGTTATGGTGAAGATATCAAGCCAACTTCGATTGCCATTTACAACAACCATAAACTGATTGCTAAAACAATTGTTTCTTTTGACACACCAAAAAAAACGATTCCGTTTACCATCCCGAAACAAACTTTTCATGGATATGTAAGCATTGATGACAACGGGTTAGCCTTTGACAACAACTATTATTTTAGTATTTCAAAGACACAAAAAACTGCCGTTTTAAGTATTGGCGAAAACGAAAAAAGCAACTTCCTAAGTAGAATTTATACTGATGAAGAATTTGATTTTCAAAACAGTCCACTCAATTCTTTGGATTATAATGCACTTGAAAAACAAGATGTGATTATTCTTAACGAAATCGATGATATTCCCCAAGCCTTGCAAACGACTTTGAAAACTTTGGTCGAAAAAGGAAGCAATTTGATTGTTATTCCTTCCCCTAAAAGTTCCGTTTCTCAACTGAATACCTTTTTATCCAACTTTGGAAACATCCAATACCAACAGCTAGAAACTACTGAAAAGCGAATTACCAAAATCAATTTTAATCATCCTTTATTTGCTTCCGTATTTGAGAATAAAGTAACGAATTTTCAGTATCCAAATACAAAAAGTACTTTTGGACTATCTGGTTCTTTTCCTGTTGTTTTGTATTACGAAGATGGAAATTCTTTTTTGAGTTCCAAAGTGAATTCGGCTACGGCAATTTCTATTTTTAGTGCTCCGTTGAACACAACTAATTCTAACTTTCAACAATCACCATTGATTGTACCTACTTTTTACAAAATGGCTGTTCAAAATAAAAACAATGGCATCAAGGCGCGAATTATTGGTGATTCTAATCCGTATTTAGTTTCAGTTGCTTTATCGAAAGACGCTATTTTGACCGTAAAAAACAATGAGGAAGATTTTATCCCCTTACAACAAAGCGTCAATAACAAAGTACAACTGAATTTTAACAACTTTCCTGAACAAGCTGGGAACTTCAATGTTTTTAATCAAACCGAAGCCGTGGACCAACTGAGTTTCAACTACAACCGTTCCGAAAGTAAAACTACCGATTCAAATGAAAATGGAATCGCAGATTACAAAACCTTGGATTCCATTACTACCGTTTTTGATCAATTACAAACCGAGCGAACAGACAGCCAAATTTGGAAATGGTTTGTTATATTTGCATTGCTTTTTCTTCTTTTAGAAATGGCTCTCATTAAATTTTTGAAATAAACGAATTCATCATGAATTCTAAAAATAGAAACCACCTTATGAAACTAATCATCCGAGAAGCAAAAATTATCGACTCTAAAAGTGCCTTTGATACTAAAATTGTAGATATTCTAATTGAAGGTGATTGCATAAGTAAAATAGGTGTTGGATTGCCTAATCCTGATGCTATTGAAGAATTAAAACTGGAGAACTTGCACCTTTCACAAGGTTGGTTTGACAGCAGTGTTTCACTTGGAGAACCAGGTTTTGAAGACAGAGAAACCATCGCTAACGGACTTAAAGTAGCAGGAAAAAGTGGTTTTACTGCCATAGCTTTACAACCAAATTCGTTTCCTATAATCGACAATCAATCGCAAATTCTTTTTGTAAAAAACAAAGCTAATGGAAGTGCGACGCAACTCTATCCTATCGGTGCTTTGACCAAAGGAAGCGAAGGAAATGACCTTGCTGAATTGTTTGATATGAAAAATGCAGGAGCTATTGCTTTTGGTGATTACAACAAGAGTCAGGGAAATGCTAATATGTTGAAAATAGCCTTGCAATACGTGCAAGACTTTGACGGATTAGTCATAGCTTTTCCTCAAGATGAAAAAATAAAAGGAAACGGTGTCGTAAACGAAGGCGTAGTTTCTACCCGATTAGGTTTAAAAGGAATCCCTAATCTAGCTGAAGAATTGCAAATCGCTCGTAACTTATTCTTACTGGAATACACAGGCGGAAAAATGCACATTCCTACCGTTTCAACAGCTAAAGCAGTACAACTGATTCGGGAGGCTAAAGCCAAAGGGTTGCAAGTAACTGCAAGTGCTACCATACATCATTTGGTTTTCACGGATGAAAAACTAGAGGAATTTGACAGCCGTCATAAAGTAAGTCCACCATTACGAACAGATATTGATCGAAAAGCATTAATCGAAGGTGTTCTTGACGGAACCATCGACATGATTACGACAGACCACAACCCTATCGATATCGAACATAAAAAAATGGAATTTGATATGGCTAAAAATGGTACTATCGGACTCGAAAGTGCTTTTGGTGCTTTGATGACCATTTTACCTTTAGAAATTGTTATCGAGAAATTAACTGCTGGAAAAGCTACTTTTGGTATCGAAAGCACACCAATTGAAGAAGGCGCTAAAGCCAATTTCAGTTTGTTTAATCCCGAAGGAAAAAGCACATTTACTGTAGCTTCTATTCTATCAAAATCTAAAAATTCTGCTTTCCTTGGAATGAAATTAAAAGGGAAAGCCTACGGAATTATCAATCAAGGACAATTACTATTAGGAGAATAAATTAACGATATGAATCAAGATAAAGAAAGTAAAAATATAGCCATCATTAGCTATTTCACGATTATAGGAGCTGTTATTGCTCTTTTTATGAACTCAGATAAGAAAAGTACTTTTGCTTCTTTTCACATTCGTCAAGCATTAGGTATTTTTTTATCCTTTTTTTTAATTGGATATTTTATTGGATATTTTGACAGCTGGACTATTTCTTCTGCCTTTTACTTGTTTTATTTTATCCTTTGGATTTATGGATTTTTAGGTGCTTTACAAGGCGAAATGAAAGCCATTCCAATTTTAGGTGAACAGTTCCAAAAAATATTTAAAAACGTTTAATCACAAACATGAACTTATCATTAGAATACCTTATCAGAGAACCTAAAATAAAATTAGACAAAAACCCTTTATTGCTTTTATTGCACGGATACGGTAGCAACGAAGCCGATTTATTTTCATTTGCTTCCGAACTTCCAGATGAATATTACATCATTTCGGCACGTGGACCTTATGATTTACAATACGGAAGCTATGCTTGGTATGCCATCAACTTTGATGCTGACGAAAATAAATTCTCCGACTTGGTACAGGCTAAAGAATCACGAGATTTAATTGCCCGTTTTATTGATGAATTAATCACTAATTATCCCATTGACCCTAAAAATGTGAGTTTGTTAGGCTTTAGTCAAGGGGCTATTTTGAGTTATGCTATTGCGCTTTCACATCCTGAAAAAATCAAAAATATAATTGCTTTAAGCGGTTATGCTAACGAAGATATGATGGAAGAAAATTACGAGAAAAATGATTTTAGCAACTTGCGAATTTTCCATTCACACGGAACCGTTGACCAAGTAATCCCAGTAGAATGGGCCAGAAAAACAAGCCCGTTCTTGAAGAATTTAAAAATCGATGCCACTTATAAAGAATATCCTGTAGGTCACGGAGTAGCCCCTCAAAATTTCTATGATTTTAGAAATTGGTTAATAGAGGACAAAGTCAATTCTTAGAACCATTAATTCTCATTCACAATTTTAAAAAAGAGTTTTGCATTTGCTAAAAATGTATAAATCTTTTTTAAATCTTTCGTTTTTAATAATTGAAAATCCAGAAAATGTTTTCCAAAAAAAGCTTATTCATAGTTTGTTTTATGGAAGAATAATTATTCTAAGTTATCAAAAAAAATCAAAAGAACCCCTTGATGACAGCTATAACTGCAGCACAAACTCTGAAAATGATTTTTACTTTCCCAAAATCGGGACAAGAAGAAGAAACAACATAAGAAACAAGCTTAATTAAACACTTATAGACGAGCTTATATTTTAAATGAAACCATTTACCAA
>JAHEBK010000125.1 GCA_024642295.1 Flavobacterium sp.
TGCATTGTCATAAGTCAACTCGGAACCTTTTCGACTGTATAAAATCTCTGGTTGAATGGCAATGAAATTAGTAATAGGAAGTGTAGTGTAAATACCAGCATTAAAGCTAGTTAAGACATTATTGTCATGTACGTCTTTAGTGTACATATTGGAAAAGTTAACTCCTCCTTTTATACCAAATTGTGCTTCACCGTTACTTACTTGTGCTTGTAGTGTTGTAGCTGTTGCTCCAAGTGTAAGAGCCAAAAAAGCTAAAGATTTGATTGGGTTTTTCATAATATAAAATGTTTTTTGATTTCTACATTACAAAGATGCGACACAACCAATCCGTTTGTGTTATAAGATATTTTTCATGTTTTATAGAATTTCCATTCATGAATTTTTTGGATAAAAAAAAGCATCAGAAGTGGAGGAGTGCTTAGTTTTATTGAGTTGACAGAAGACATTAATCCTAAATTACGCATTGGATCACAGATTAAAGAAATTTAATGGATATTCACAGATTTTTAAATTTTCATATCATAAAATCTGCGGATATCTGTGTGAAAAAAGCAAAAAATCCTAATGCGGATTTTGAGTTAATAATGATTGCAGATTATTGATTGAGGTGAAATCATTTGTTAAATAAAAAGGTATCGTATTAAATATCTAAACTCGATTCCAAAGCTTTCTTGTTTTGTTCTAGTGCCTCCTTTGATTTTTTTGCAAATAGTAAAAAATCAGTATTTTTTGAGGTTGTTTCTATGCTGTCGAATTGTGTGATTTGATGATTGATTTCCTTTTTCAACCAATGTAAAAGATATACATCAATATTTTGCCCCTTTAAGGAGTCGGGATTATTATTTAAAGTGTAAATGGGTTTTGGGATGAGGATTAAATTATTTTTGGCAAATTTTTTCAACTCTATATCGATGATTTGGTGATCTTTTTTTATTTTTAAGACAAGCTGTTTTTTTTTGTTGTCGTTAATCTTTTCTTTGATTAGAGCAGTAATGTCAAGTACTTTTTTATTTGATTTGTTGATGGAATCAACCAAATTAAAATCGGTAGTAGATTCAATATCGTTAGTTATGTTTCCGAAAATGGAATCAGTAAAACTTTCTCCTTTTTTATTACAAGAGTATAGTATACTAATGATAAATAAAAGGCAAAGTGCAAAGAAAGAAATCCGAAAGAGTAGTGACTTTTTCATAAATTTAATTTACTACAAATTTCGTAATTAATTAATTGAAAAGATTATAAGATTCCAAAGCAGACTTGTATAATTTCCATGCAATAATTAATTTCCATTATACAGGAATGTAAATAGTGAATGTAGTTCCTACGTTAGGTTGGCTGTTTGCTATAATATATCCTCGATGATTTTCTACAATTTTTTTGCAAATCGCTAAGCCAACTCCGGTTCCATGATATTCGGTTTTGCCATGTAGTCGGTTGAATAGCAGGAATATTTTTTCAGCATATTCTTGTTCAAAACCAATTCCATTATCTGTAAATGTTATTTTATGATATTTTTTATCAGAATTGTCTTTCAATAAAAGTTCCGTACTAGCAATAACTTCAATACTATTAATGTCAATTACTGGAGTGGTATTTTCTTTTGAATATTTCAATGAATTACTCAATAAATTAGAGAATAGCTGTTGGATTTGAAAATGAATACCTTTAATTACAGGTAATTGCGAATGATTGATAATCGCATTTTTTTCCTCGATGTTTTGGGATAATTCATTTAAACTATCAAAAAGCACTTCGTTTAAATCTGTTTTTACAAGATTTTTTTCAGTTCTATTGGTTCTAGAATATTGTAATAAGTCATTGATTAACACGCGCATTCTATCGGCTGCTTTTTCAATACGACTAAGATATTCGTTTCCAAAGTCGGATAAGTTATCCTTTTCTTTGTCATTAATTCGAGAAGTAAAAGTTTGAATTTTCCGTAAAGGTTCTTGCAAATCATGGCTAGCAACATGGTTGAATTCATTTAATTCATTAATATTTTGTTGCAGTTCTTTGTTTCGCTTTTTTAATTGTAAACTTTTGTTGTAATCTTCTGTCACATCCTGAGTAGTACCAATCATACTATGTGCTCCACTTAAATCAGTAAATGAAGTGGCTATTGTTTTAAAACGTCTAATTTTTCCATCAGTTCGGATAATTCTGTAATTCATGGTTGGAATTTCCCTGCTATTTAAAGCACTTTCATTGGCATCAATAACGATTTGTTTGTCATTAGGATGAACAAATTCTAAAAGTTTTTCGATAGTAGGTTCAAATGATTGTGGTTCACAACCTAATAATCTAAATTTATTATCTGAGTATCGAAACTTTAAACTTTCATAATCCAAAATCCAGCTACCATAATTTCCTAGAATCTCAGCTTGTTTACTAGATTCTTCAGATATTTTGAGTTCGTTATTAACCTTAATCATATCTAGATAATTACTTTTTAGTAATTCATTTTTGTTATGTTCATCAGTAATATCGCCAGTTACTCCTAGAACGGTTTTATTCCCAGGGCTATCTACAAATAGTTTTCCTACTGATCTTATAAAACGAGTTTCTCCGTTTGGTCTAATGATTCTGAAATAAGAATAAGGTAAATCTTCATCATCTAAAATTTTATCAAAAATTGCATTTACAATATCGATATCTTCAGGATGCACAAATTTCATAAAGTTTTCTTGACAGGCTACAAAAGATTGCGGTTCTACCCCTAAAATGCGGTATAAATTATCAGAATAAGTAATTATGCCTGTATTTAAATTCCATTCCCAAGTCCCAAATTCGGATAGAATTTCAGCTTGGTAACTCAAGAATTGCGATTTGTTTAATTTGACATTTGATGCTTGTAGCCTTTCAACATCTTTAGTTGTTTGATGGTAGGCAAAGATGATGAGTATGAGTGTTATGAATAAGATACTAAGCGTTAAAACAGGAGTAAAATAGATTTGGTTATTGTATTGAGAATTGCGTTGTTTCAAATACAATTCTTCAATATCAATCATTAAGTTAAGCTTGTCTCTGATTTCGCTTAAGAGCATTCTACTTTCTTTAAAATTTCGTATAAAGGCCGCATTTTTAGAAAGATCAATTGCTTTTTTTTGATCTACGTAATCAGATATATACTCATTTCTTTTATTTACAATTTCATATAGTTTTTCTAAATGATGCAATTGAACGGGACTTTCAGCGTTTAATTTTTTTAAGAGTAAAAAGGATTTGTTGACCTCTTTCGTAGCGTTTTGATAGGGTGTTAAATCAAGAGTATCTTTTGAAATCAAATAACCCCTCATACTATTTTCAGAATCCTTAATATGAGAAAAGAGATGTTCTAATTCAAGATTGACTTCATAGGTGTGTATAAGCAATTTTGAAGAATCAGAGATATTATTGATATGTTTCACAGTAATCACCCCAATAAACAAGATTATAAACGTGCTTATCGCAAAAATAATTTGGTGAAAAGTAGATGATTTGTGTTTGATATCTTTCATAAACTATAATCGAAGTAAAAAATTATCTTTATTCAATCCGCTGGTGTGGTATTGCCAATTGATAATTACCACTTCAGACAATATTTTTTTTAAGTCATTGAAATTGCTAGGTTTTTTGATATAAATATTAGCTCCCAAAACAAAAGTGTTTTCCACATCCTTATCTGATGATGAGGTAGAATAGATGGCTATGGCTATATCTTTGAACTTTTCATTTTGTTTGATTTCTTTCAAACAATCCATACCGTTCATAATGGGCATGTTTAAATCTAAGAAAATAATATTGGGTAAAACGGTGTCTGGATGGTTTAAGAAACGCATTAGTTCTCTACCATCATTAACCGTATTTACCACGGTGTTGATTTTTAATTCATCAAAAGCATCGGTAAAAAACAATCTATCGTCTTCATCGTCGTCTGCTAATGTTATTATGATATAATCGTTCTGCATCTATTAGTTTATTTTTTGTGAAGCAATTTCTCTGCGTTGTTTGATAATTCGTTGAAAGGCTGAAGGGGTTATTCCAGTCGTGTTTTTAAATTGTGAACTCAAATGTGCTACACTCGAATAATTGAGTTTAAAGGCGATTTCTGTTAATGACAATTGGTCGCTCAGAATGAGTTGTTTGGTGTATTCAATTTTTTGTAATATAATAAAGTTCTCTATTGAAGTATATGTGACCTCAGAAAAAACATTGGATAAATAACCATAACTATGTTCTAGTTTTTCAGCTAAATAAACGGAACTTTTGACATTGACACTGGTTTCTTCGTTAAAAACCATATCGACAATTACATCTTTTATTTTTTGAATTAAAATAGATTTCTGATTTTCGACAATTTCGATTCCGTAATTTTGAAGGGATTCGTTAAATAAGGTTAGTTTTTCGTTGGATATTTTTCCTAAAAATTCGACCTCTCCAAAACCGATTATCTTATGTTTAATATCAAATCGTTCCAAATTTTCTTTTAGAACTTTGTTGCAAACACTATTAAAATCAAATTTTATAAATACCTTCATGTTCCCTTGTTTTGCGACTAAATTAAGTAAAAATATTCTGAGACTCGTTTTATTAACAATTCTTTCAATATATTATTTTTTAAAATATATCTTTTGAATGAATGTTAGTTGTAATTTAATTTATCAGGCGTTGCTTTTGTGCTCTAATTCTTTTCCAGATTTTCAATCTGTTTTTAGTTTTGCTACTAAAGTACTTTTCTTTCGCCTCTCCCAATAAAAAACCAATAGGTTTCATTCTTTCAGAATGGTCAAAAACAACTTTTAACGAAGCGGTGATGGGCAAGGCTAATATCATTCCTGGAATCCCCCAAAG
The DNA here is from genome assembly GCA_024642295.1 of Flavobacterium sp. Classification (GTDB taxonomy): domain Bacteria; phylum Bacteroidota; class Bacteroidia; order Flavobacteriales; family Flavobacteriaceae; genus Flavobacterium. The sequence continues at coordinate 4,831 of JAHEBK010000125.1, forward strand.
CATTGAAAATAATACAATGGACAAAATAGAAACAAAGGCATTAAGAGATACTTTTGAACCCGTAATTTTAGGTGTAATGAAATTACCTTCGATAAATTGGATAAAACCAAATATTCCAATAACACCGATAGCATACCAATAGGAATCTTTTGTAGCCAAAGCAATTAGAGCTGGCAAAATAGAGCCGATAATAATTCCAATATAAGGTACTAGCAATAATAAGGCACACAAAAAACCAAAGAAAAAGGGATATTCAATTCCTAAAATAAGCAAGCCAATACTATTGAGTAAGCCCACGATAATCATGACACTAACCAGACCTAATAGATAGTTTTGTTGTACTTTATAAAGTTGTTTTAAAATGACTCTTGTTTTGGCTTTAGTACTAATTCCAGAAGTAACTTTAAATATAAAACTCACTAAAAAGTTGCGGTACAATAAGAATAAAAACATATACAATGGTGACAAAACAAAATCACCTAAAATACTTCCAGAAGTTGTGATAAATTGAATAATTTGGTTGGAGTTTTTCTTTACAATCTCTTTTACACCAAGGTTTTCAGTACCAACAATATCTTCACTGTTGATTCCAATCGATTTTTCGGTATGGGCTAATAATGGGCTTATTTTTCGGCCAATTTGTTTGTAATACACATCACTTTTATTCATGATTTCTTCAAATTGAATTCCAATCAAAACAAAAATGGTAAAAATAACTATGGTGAAAATAAGAATAGCAAGAGTTGTCGAGAGAACTCTATTGAAACACAATCGTGATTCGAAAAATTGTACAATGGGATAGATAAGGACACTAAGGATAATTGCAAAAGATAAAGGAATCAAAAAGTCCTGTAAAATGTAAGACAGAAATACAATG
>JAHEBK010000126.1 GCA_024642295.1 Flavobacterium sp.
CATTGCTCCTTTTGTAAAGGAGGAGACTATTTCTAAGTTCATTGGTCTTAGAGTTTGAAACTATGCATTTTCAGTGCATCTCACTTTAGCTTCTAAAAATTTTGGCACCGCAAATTCGCAAATTTTAAAATATTTATAATTGGAATAATTTGTGAATTTGCGGTAAATATTCGCAATCCAAGCAGACTTTCAGTCTGACTAACAAAATCTATGGATTTTGTTTCCATAGTAGTTTAGTTTTTTATTGGAATTACAATTCCAGTCATTATTTTACCTTCTATAATTTTTCATAAAAAAAAATCTTCGTCAATTCAATACACTGAACTGACGAAGATTTTTTAAAAGCTAATTTTTACTAGATGAAAATTGGAGTTATAATCCAAGTATTTTATCAAGAATAATAATGGAATCCATAATTTGTTTTGGGCTACCATAAAGTATGAATACTTCATTTCTATAAGCTTCATAGACATTACTATTTAACCTTGTTCGATTAATCATTCCATTTCCACCGCTTATAAATCCATATTTGCTTAAGGATGGAGTACGCGTTAAATCGTAGGTAATGTTATTCCAAAAGCCTCGCGAGTCCTTGTATTCAGTGGCGCCAGTTGTTTCGTTTATACCAATGATTACATTTCTGTTAATATCCGTATTGGGACGATAAAGACACAATGCCTTGCTTGTGTTGATATCATTTCCATCGGAGCTGATGAATACTCTATCATCTGAAGCTGAATCTATATCATCCGTTGCATCCGCTGCAAGTTTATTTTTCCATTGTCCAGTATTTGTTCGGTAATAAACATAAGTTGGAAGCCATAATTTCACATCATTTCTTAATGACCAAACTCCAATCATACCATTCAAATCTTTGTCAGTACCTTTATGAACGCCATTTGGCGCATTTACTGAAATATCATCTTTTAAGAAATTGGCATTAAAAGGTGCGATGCCCGGTCCTCTGTCTCTGAATTGATTGATACAATGTCCTGGAGGTCGTATATATGAAATTTGGTAGTAGTGACGAATTGTACCCGCAGTAATGCCATTTTTTCCATAGTAATCTTCGTAAGTACCAAAGTAATCAAATTCACTTTTAACCTCGGTTTCTTGTTTGCCTTCCAAATTCTCTTCGTCTAAATCGTCAATATCAGAATTGCCGTTGTCATCAGTGTAAGGGTCTGGACCTATGTTTTCCCATCTAATATAGTCGTAAGATTTGTCACCATGCCATAAAGCCATTGGTCGGGGCTCTACCGTTAGTTTTCCTGTTGAAGAAGTTATTATACATTTAGTACCTAAAGTCTCATTAAATCCAGCCTGTGTTGGGTTGTATCTTCCATTGTGGGATTGATCTCTAATGGCAACTTGACCAGCTCTACCATATTGATCGGTTTGAACTCCCATGATATCTCCTACTCCTGGTATGATAAGTTCATTTATGATTCCGCCTCCATTTGAAGTAATTCCTATTTGAAATCCAGAATCACCTGATTTTAAATGATGTGTAGTGACTTTAGGGTCAGATACAGCAATTATTTGAAAACTCATTGGTACTTCTGGTTCTACTACTGTTGGAGTTTCAGTAGGTAAAGAATCTTTTTGGCATCCAAATGAGATGCAGAAAGTAAAAAACAATAGTGATTTTACTTTTATTCTATTTTTTAGCATTTTATTGAAGTGTTATTTTTATGTAAATATATTTTTTTGAAATCTTTATTTCATCCTGCTCAATCCTGATTTTTATTTCTTTTTTTGAGTCTAATATGCTTGTTTATAAGGGATTGTTTTTTTACGAGCTGTTGTGTTTAATGTTGGGATTGTCTAACTCTAGGTTTGGATTTTATAATTGTATCCATAGTGTAGTTTGTTTATCAATATTCTCACATTATGTTATTTAAAACCAATATTTATTTAAAATGAATTTCATGCTTTTATGCTTTCTAAGCATTATTTAAAGAGTATTCTCTTGGATAAAATTTTAAAAACATACTATAATCAAATCTTTGATATTATGAAAATTTCATTTTTAAGTTCAAATAGCAAATTTGATTGTTTTTTCGTCTTGCGAATTGAAAGTAATGTACTGAAAAATCAGGTGTTAGATTATTTTGTTTTTATTTCCGAACCCTATTGTACAGGATGATTATGTTAATTTGTAGTAGTAATTTTAAAACTATTATTAAATTAATTATATAAAATATTATGAAAAAAAATTACTTTTTATTTGGTTGTGCTATGTTAATGGGGACAACTCTTTTTGGTCAAACTAATATAATTAGCAATGGAACTTTTGCAGATAATACGTTGTGGATTGCTCAGCCTGCAACGGCACCAGTGGGAAATGCAAATAATTGTGCTACCCAAGGGATTACATTTAGTGCTACGGAAACCCATACTGCTGATGGAAGCGGAAGTTGGAATATAAATTGTACTAATGCATTAAATAGGTTAAGGACTGGGGCACCAAACAATTTTACAACTGTTGGTGCTGGTACCTATACTGTTAAAGTTTGGGTTAAAAAAACAGGTGCTGATAATGGTTTACTTCAAGTTTATTTAGGACCTAACAATAGTGAGGTGTTTTCAGCTGAGGGAGACTTTACAGTTACTGACGTGAATTGGGTTGAAGTAACTAGAACCTTTCCTAATCTTCCAGCTGCAACAACGTATTTATTAAGTTTTGAGAATAGTGGCGCTACAGGAACCAATGGTTTTAGAATTGATGATGTTTTAGCTTATGAAAATGCACCATTGGGAGTGCAAGATATTACTAAAGATGATGCTAATATAGCTATTGTATCTACTGATAATAAAATTGTTGTAAATACGAGTGCTGCTATTAGTAAATTAGAAGTGTATTCAGTTTCTGGACAACTTATTCTATCTCAAACAGGAAGTTCTAATGAATTATCAACTGCTGCATTGGCAAAGAATGTCTATGTATTAAAAGTGTTTAATGAAAATGGTGGAGTTTCAACTAAAAAATTCGTGAAATAATACTTATTTAATTTTTTATATTAGAGGCTGTCTTTTTGGACAGCCTTTTTTTATATGTTATGTCTCTGAAATTTCCGTTTCTAATTACTTTGTTAATTGGGTATTATGTTAATAATGATTTCATTGTCGGTTTGAGGTGTTTTTTAGGTAAAGATGCTATTTCAATGTTTGCAGATGTAGTTCTCCTCTTGAAATCGAAGATTCAACGATTCCAAAAACAAATATAATCTAGAGTTATAGGGATAGGGGTGTGTTTTAAATTGTATGTAATTCACTTATTTAGGGTGATAATTCAATTGTAGCGAATTCGCGAGACATAAAGCATCTCTACTAAAGTCTGTCCTAAACAAAGTCGATGGAATCAACATGTTAACAGACATAGTAGACTATTTAAAATTCATTATTTGAACCCCATTTTTCACGAACACGTTTATTGGTTTCAAATAGAGTTTAAAACTATGCATTTTAGTGCATCTCGCTTTAGCTTCTAAAAATTTTGACACCGCAAATTCGCAAATTTTAAAATATTTATAATTGGAATAATTAGTGAATTTGCGGTAAATATTCGCAATCCAAGCAGACTTTCAGTCTGCCTAACCCAATCTTATGGACTTTGGGTCCATAGTGGTTTAGTCTTTAATGTTCATTTTTTACGTAAAATGCCCCCAAAAGTTTCTAGCTTTTGGGGGCATTTTTGTTTTTGAAAGTTTTATTATTGAATGTACTTTCTCAATAGTAACACTAATTTTTCAGAAACTTTTTACTGTAAATATTGTTTTCAGTATAGATCTTAATGACATATATTCCTTTAATTAAATTTCCTAATGGTAATGATTTGCTATCCCCTTTTTGCGAAAAAACTTGTTGTCCCAAAACATTATAGACTTCTGTTTTTTGTATGTTGATGTCGTTAGATATAACTAAATCATTACCAGAAAAATGTAATTTAATAAAATTACTTTTCTGTATTTGTGAATGATCTTTTACGCTTAGTTCGGAGATTGCTTCAGAAGTGTTGAAATTTACTTCGTCTAATCTAATTCTATCAGCATTAAATCCTGTTTGTCTTTTTTTGTTGAAATTGATATAGTATTCTGTATTGTTCTTAACATTATTGAAAGTCATAGTTACGAGTTGCCAACCAGTTCCTGAAGTGGTATATATTCCTTCATTGCTTTCAATATTGATAGAAGGTGTCTGTCCAGGTTCTGTCAAGAATATTCTAAGTAATCCCTCTTCTCCATTTGTACTTTCTCTCTTAACCCATACACTAACTTGGTATGTTCCTGTTGCGTTAGTAGTATTTGGAGTTGTTACTAATGTTGAGTTTCTGATTCTAGCATTGTCTGAGGTGCATTCTATAATCCAGCTTCCAGAACCATCATTCGTGTGGCTTTCAGATGGGGTAGCATCGTATCTTATTAAATTTGCGCCAAAGCAGCTACTTGGTTGTCCAAACCATTCTGAATCACCGTTAAAAATAGCATTTTTCAATAGGTTTACTGGATTTGTTTGGTATTGTTTTATTGCCCAGTAAAGAATTCCTGTAAAAGTGCTTGGTGTAATGCTGGAATCGTTAGGGTCAATCATAGGAAACATTGCTAGTGGGTTTTCTTCTCTGGTATAGTTTGCAAGGACTAACTTGTTTGGAAAAACTTTATTTGTTGCCATCCAAATGTAAGAATCTTTTAATCCTTGAACCAGTTCTTCGGTTGTTCCGTCGTTACCACGAGGACATAGCCATATAAAATCTTTTCCATTAGCTTTTGCTAGATTAAAAGCTTGTATGTAAGAATCTTTGTAGGCTTGTGTAAGACTAAGATCTTTAGCGTCTCGTTCATATACAATACCTTTAGAATCCAAGGCTGTCTGATAGGATTGCCCTACTAGTGGATCTGTTGCGGATTTAACAGGATTAAATATATCTGCAAGATAAGAGCCGTGTCTTGTAGTTATATAATAATTTTGTCCAAATGGGCTTGGTTGTCCATTAGGATTGTTGTTATTCAAATAATCGGTTACAAGGTTCATGTCTCCGTCAAAGTAATACCTTAATGGGTCTTTTGCGGACTTGGAAATATAGTCATTAACAACTGCTAAACCTGGATTGTTAAAAATTATTCCAGCATCAAGAAATCCCTGATGAAAGTTGTAGAACCCTCCACCTAGTACAAAAGTTGGCGTTCTTTGTGTTAGCGGTGCAATAAAAATAAAATTTCGTGTAGTAACGGCTTTAGTGATTGTTATGATGTTGCTTTGTCCTGTTCCGGCACCATTTATCCACAGACCATTTAGATTCTCACGAACATAGGTCCATTTGTCAAAATCGGCGGTATTGGCTAAGTCCGAAATATTAGGCATTCCCATATAAACTTCGGGTTTTAGACTGTTTTGAAACAAAGGTGTTTTGCTTTGTGAGAAACCATAGTTAGCAACGAGTGTGGCTAATGTTAATACTAATTTATGTTTAATTTTCATTTGGTTGGGTAATTAATTGTTGGAGTTGTTTTGTTTTAGATTTTAAAAAAAAAACTTTATTATAGGTTGTTTTTACGCTCTTTTATTGCCCAATATAAAGCACCAGTAAATGTAGATGGAGTATTGTTTGGGTTTTTTTCATCAATCATTGGAAACATTTCTAGTTTTGCTTCTTTTCTGGTGTAATTAATAAT
>JAHEBK010000127.1 GCA_024642295.1 Flavobacterium sp.
CTTTTTCTTTGGTAATAATATTAACCAGTAAATCAGGATTTTCACTTTTAGTCATTCCTTTTTTTGCCAATTCATTATCAATGGCTCTAAGGATTCTTTTTTTATCAAATTCGGATATTTGTACTTTGTCAATACCTGTTTTATGAAAAGCATAAGTACTGTATTGGCTAAAATCAGCTTTAGAATCATAGTCGGCATTTACATGGACGCTACTACAAGAGCTCAAAATAAAAACCAACAATATAGGTAAAAGTTTTAGTGTTTTCATAATGGAGTATTTTTAGTATTAAATTGATATATAGTTGATTATATGTTTTTTTATTTCAAAAATCATACCAAAATCAATTGCTTTTTTTTGGGTAATAAAAATAGTTAAATCCTTATTTTTTTAATCTTCCTGTTTTTTTATCAAATCCATAGGGGCAATGTCGGCAACCACTTTTACAACAATAGCCTCTTTTGAGATGGTATTTTTCAGTAAAACATTTATACCCTTCAGGAGTATAGTAAAAATCTTCTCCTTCAATCAATTTATTTTCCTTACTTTGTCCAGTCATAATCTGTTTTTAACCTTATAAAGGCAATCATTACTACAAATTTATAACTTTAATTAGGAATGTTTTTTATAGTTACCAAATATTTAACGCCCAGAGGATTTCGAGGATTGACTCTTTATCCCTTTGTGTTTATGAAATTTAAAACGGATAAAGAAAATCTTGTTTTTGTTAATCATGAAAAAATCCATCTCCGCCAACAAATCGAGTTGCTCATTTTTCCTTTTTATCTTTGGTATGTGATTGAATATTTTATTCGATTGATTCAGTGTAAAAATCGTCATGTAGCTTATCGCAATATCAGTTTTGAACGGGAAGCATATAGTAATGAGTCAAATTTAGATTATCTTAAATTCAGAAAACTATATAATTTTACTAAGTATTTGCAAAAGAAAGAGTGATTTTTGAAATAAGACTCCTAACACTTATATGTTCTTATATTTCTTAAATGGTTTAAAAAATTTTGATTTTAAAAAAGCTTAGATGACTCCTATGTTTAAATTATCTTTGTGTAAAATTAAAAATTTTGAACCAACTCATTCCAATTGAATTTCCAAATAACATTTCCGTTTATATCAAACGTGAAGATTTAATTCATCCATTTGTTTCGGGGAATAAATTCAGGAAACTCAAATATAATTTGCTGCAAGCCAAAGAAGAAAATGAGAGTTCCATGTTGACTTTTGGGGGTGCTTTTTCAAATCATATTGCTGCGGTTGCTTTTGCAGGAAGAGAACAACATTTTAAAACTATCGGCGTTATTCGTGGTGAAGAGTTGGTTGATAAAGTTAAAGATAATCCAACATTGAAGTTTGCTCAAGAATGCGGGATGCAATTTGAATTTGTTAGCCGTGAAATGTATCGTCATAAACAAGAAGAAACTTTTTTGTCACATTTAAAGGAAAAGTATGGTTCTTTTTATCTTATTCCCGAAGGCGGAACGAATGCTTTAGCAATTCAAGGATGTGAAGAAATATTGACAGACAAAGATGCTGAATTTGATTTTGTTTGTTGTGCAGTTGGTACGGGAGGAACTATTGCGGGGATCATAAATAGTATATTGCCTCATCAAAAAGTTTTGGGATTTCCAGCTTTAAAAGGGGATTTTTTAAAAGATGAAATTTGTACTTTTGTAAATAATAAAAACTGGGAGCTGATTCAGGAGTATCATCTTGGTGGATATGGCAAAGTAAATCAAGAATTGGTTGCTTTTATCAATCACTTTTATAAGGAGACTAAAATTCCTTTAGACCCCATTTATACTGGGAAAATGGTTTTTGGTATATTGGATTTAATCCAAAAAAACTATTTTTCAGCTAACTCAAAAATTCTATTAATTCATACTGGAGGTTTGCAGGGGATTGAGGGTATGAATGAGAAACTAAAAAATAAAAAATTAGCAACAATAAAAATTCATGATTAAAAAAATCACATCCATACTACTATTGACTTTGTTAATTGGTTGTCATTCGTCAAAATCACCTATTGCAACTACAAAAAATAAAAGAAATACTCCATCATGGGTAAATCGCTCTACCTCAAATACGGGGAGTACTAATGATGTTGTTAATTCTTATGTGTTTCAATATAAAGATGTTGCTATGAGCAATATGAAAAAGTATGGGATTCCAGCGAGTATAATATTGGCACAAGGGATTTTAGAATCAGGAGCGGGGAGGAGTGAATTGTCCAAAACTGCTAATAATCATTTTGGAATCAAATGCCACAATGATTGGTTAGGCGAAAGTGTGCGTCATGATGATGATTCAAGCCAAGAGTGTTTTAGAAAATATAAAAATTCTTCAGAATCCTATGACGATCATGCTGGTTTTTTGATAGGAAAAAGCCGTTACGCCAGTTTGTTTGATTTGCGAAAAGATGATTATAAAGGATGGGCTAAAGGACTTAGAAAGGCTGGCTATGCAACTGACCCACGTTATCCGGAAAAATTAATTTCGTATATAGAACGCTACGATTTAGCACAATATGATGCGCAAGTTTTAGGTAAAAAATATTCATCTTCGAATGTATCAAACAATCCAGTAACAGCGGTTTCTGGTCGATACCATGAAGTTCAAAAAGGAGATACACTTTATTCCATATCCAAAAAATACAATATTTTGATAGAAGATATTAAACAAAAAAACAATCTTTTGGACAATACACTTTCCATTGGACAACGAATAATTATCAATTAAAATTAGATACACAATACATAATGTTATATCAAAGAAGTAGTCAGCTTTTTGCTGAAGCAGAACAAGTAATTCCAGGAGGAGTAAATTCGCCTGTACGTGCTTTTAAAGCTGTAGGGGGAACTCCAATTTTTGTAAAAAGTGCCAAAGGGGCATATTTATATGATGAAGACGGAAATAAATTGATAGATTATATCAATTCGTGGGGACCAATGATTTTGGGTCATGCTTTTGAACCAGTAGTACAAGCCGTAATTGAAAAGGCAAAATTAGGAACCTCTTTTGGGATGCCTACAGAATTAGAAACTCAAATTGCAGCTTTAGCAGTTTCCATGGTTCCTAATATTGATAAAATTCGTTTTGTAAATTCGGGAACCGAAGCTTGTATGAGTGCAATACGATTGGCACGTGGGTTTACCAAAAGAGATAAAATTATCAAGTTTGCAGGTTGTTACCATGGTCACTCGGATTCATTTTTGATTCAAGCGGGAAGTGGAGCAGTTACTTTTGGTTCACCTAATAGCCCTGGGGTAACGGAAGGGACTGCAAAAGATACTTTACTAGCGACCTACAATGATTTAGAAAATGTAAAAGCAGTAATAGAAGCGAACAAAAACGAAATTGCAGCTATCATCATAGAACCTGTTGCAGGAAACATGGGATGTATTCCTCCTGTAAAAGGCTTTTTAGAAGGATTGAGAAGTCTTTGTACTGAAAACGGAATTTTATTGATTTTTGATGAGGTCATGACGGGTTTTAGACTGGCAAGAGGTGGTGCTCAAGAATTATTAAATATCAATGCTGATATTGTTTGTTTCGGTAAAGTGATTGGTGGCGGATTGCCAGTAGGTGCTTTCGCTGCTCGAAATGAGATTATGAATTATTTAGCGCCATTAGGGCCCGTGTATCAAGCGGGCACTTTATCTGGAAATCCATTAGCAATGGCGGCTGGATTAGCGATGTTGCAAACTTTAAATGAAGACCAAGCCATCTTTCAAAGGTTAGCTGATAAAACGGCTTATTTGGCGACTGGGATTGAGAAGGTTTTGCAAGCTAATAAGATTGCTTTTACCATCAATACCGTTGGCTCAATGATATCGGTACATTTTGATGAAAGTCCAGTTGTGAATTTTAAAACAGCTTCAAATGGAGATAATGCTACTTTTAAAAAATTCTTCCATGGCTTGCTACAAGAAGGAATTTATATTGCACCTTCAGCTTATGAAACTTGGTTTATTACTGATGCGTTGACCTATGAAGATTTAGACTTAACGATTCAAGCGATTGATAAAGTATCTAAAACTTTTTAATCAACTACTTTAAAAAATAAAAACTTCCAGGAACTCTGGAAGTTTTTTGCATTTTATGAGAATTGAGACTATTCTTCAGATTCAGCAGCTTTTTTCTTTTTACCTTCTCCACCTTGTCCTTTTCTTTGCGCCATATTAGCTTTCCATTTTTCGAATTGTTCAGGAGATAAAACTTCTTTCATCTTTTTCATGTTTTCTTTCATCTTTCCTCTATTCTCTTCTTTGCTATCCGGGTTTTCTTTGATCGCTTTTTTAATAGCTACTTGTTCATCAAGAACTTCAGTCATTTTTTTTTGTTGATCAGCGTTTAAAGATAATTCTTCAGTCATTTTTTTAACTTTCATTTCAGTGCTAACTTCATGACCACCTTTTTTCTTTTTCCCTTCTTGTGCAAATCCTGTTAGACCAATAGCTAATAAAGCTACTACAATTAATTTTTTCATTTTAAATAGTGTTTTTAATGTTAATATAAATAAGACGATAGATATATAGAAAGGTTTAATCTTTTAGAATTTAATTTAAAAAATTAATTGTTTTTAAATGTTTAGGGCGCTATTAATATAAAACAATTGCTTCATATTAAAACATACATAGGTACTTCTTAAAATGTAATTATGATTCAAATATGAAATACTTTAACTACCATTCTAGTTTTAAAATCATTAAAATCAAAATCAAAATTTGATTGGTATTTATCCAATTTAATAGCTTTCATAAGATTGAATTTTTTAGTTAAAATTGACTAATAAAATGGATAGGCAAACCCTTTGAAAAGCAAATAGGGGCTCTGACTGAAATTATACAGGGTTCTGTTAAAAAAAACACACCATTTCAAAGAATAAGTTCAATGAAATGGTTGGCTTTTTTTATGCTTAAATTTTATTTAGAGTAAGTTTAGTGTAAAGTTTAAGTAAAAAAAATCCGCTCAAATTATTGAACGGATTTAGATATTGATTAAAGGAATGTTATTACATCATTCCTGGCATGCCACCACCATGAGCGTGAGCAGCTGGGCTATCTTCTTTAATGTCAATTAATGCACATTCTGTAGTTAGAATCATTCCAGAAACTGAAGCTGCATTTTCAAGTGCAACACGAGTTACTTTTTTAGGATCAATGATTCCTGCTTTCAACATATCCACATACTCATTTGTTTTAGCATTGTATCCAAAATCTCCTGAGCCTTCAGCTACTTTTGCAACTACTACAGAGCCTTCAAGACCTGAGTTTTCAACAATAGTTCTTAATGGAGATTCAATAGCGCGAGATACGATTTGGATTCCAGTAGCTTCATCAGCATTTTCAGCTTTAAGATCTGCTAAGGCAGCTTTTGCTCTTAATAAAGCAACACCTCCACCTGCAACAATACCTTCTTCTACGGCTGCGCGTGTAGCGTGTAATGCATCGTCAACACGGTCCTTTTTCTCTTTCATTTCTACTTCAGAAGCAGCACCAACATAAAGTACAGCAACACCACCAGCTAATTTAGCCAAACGTTCTTGTAATTTTTCTTTGTCATAATCAGAAGTGGTTACTTCCATTTGACCTTTGATTTGGTTTACACGATTTTTAATCATTTCGGCTTCACCAGCACCGCTTACAATTGTGGTG
>JAHEBK010000128.1:0-4052 GCA_024642295.1 Flavobacterium sp.
AACAAATAAAGTTAAGCAGTATGAAGATTGAAGATGTAACAAAAACAAACGGTAATTTAAATGATTCCACAAGAGTCATATTAAATATCATGTACACCGGAAAACTAATAGTCGATCAATTTAGTGAAATACTAAAACCTTATGATTTGTCGGGCGAACAATACAACGTTTTAAGAATTTTAAGAGGTCAAAAAGGGAAACCTGCTAATATGTTTCTGATACAAGAACGCATGATAGCCAAGACCAGCAATACAACTCGATTAGTTGACAAGCTATTACTTAAAGATTTAGTTACACGAAAAGTTTGTCCTGAGAACAGACGAAAAATAGAAGTGACAATTACACAAAAAGGCTTGGACGTTCTTACAGAGTTAGAACCAAAAGTAAAAGAACATGAAGATGTTTTTGCAAGAAAATTGACTTCTGAAGAATTGAAACAATTAAACGATTTATTAGAAAAATACAGAAATATATAAAAACAAAAATCATGAGCACATTTATAGACCATCAAAACTGGAGATACGCAACAAAAAAATTTGATTCATCAAAAAAAATAACTGATAAAGACCTGTCATTTTTGAAAGATGCCATCCAATTAAGCTCTTCATCATACGGATTACAACCATATAAAGTATTAATTATTGAAAATCCCGAACTAAGAGCAAAAATTCAACCAGCGGCTTGGGGACAATCACAAATCGTAGAAGCATCTCATTTAATTGTTTTTGCCAATATGACAACCATTACTGAAATAGAAATCGACAACTATCTTAAAAGCATTAGCGATATTAGAGAAATTCCTCTTGAATCAATGACAGGATACGCTGATTTTATGAAATCTAAAATCTTAACCTTAACTCCTGAATCAAGTAGTACTTGGACCTCAAAACAAACTTATCTTGCTATGGGTAACTTACTTAACGCAGCAGCTGAACTTAAAATTGATGTTACTCCTATGGAAGGATTCGTTCCGGCTGAAGTAAACAAAATTTTGGGATTAGACAAATTAAATCTAAATGCAAGTCTTATAGCTACTTTAGGTTACAGACATACTGAAGACGAAACACAACATTACAAAAAAGTAAGAAAATCTAAAGAAGAATTATTCATAACACTATAATTATAAATTAAAATCAATTTTAAAAAATAAAACAAAATGAAAAAATTAAAAACAATCGCATTAGCACTAGTAGTCGCTTTATCATCAGTAACTGTATCAGCACAAGTTAAAAAAATTGACGCTTCAAAAAGTAGTGTCAACTGGTTAGGAAAAAAAGTAACAGGAAAACACAACGGAGTTGTAAATTTCAAAGAAGGACAATTAATCTTCAAAGGAAAAAAATTAGCAGGTGGTACTTTTACTGTAGATATGACTTCATTAACCGCTACAGACCTTACTGGAGAATACCAAGGTAAATTAAACGGTCACCTTAAATCCGAAGATTTCTTTGGAACAGAAAAATTTCCAACTTCTACATTAGTATTCAAAAAAATTACTGCTAAAGCAAATGGAGTGTATACTGTAAATGCTGATTTGACTATCAAAGGAAAAACAAATCCTGCAACTTTTGATTTAACAGTAGGAGCTAATTCAGCTTCAACAAAATTCAATGTTGATAGAACTAAATATGATATAAAATACGGATCAGGAAGCTTTTTTGATAACCTAGGGGACAAAGCTATTTCTGACGAATTCGAATTAGAGGTTGCCTTACAATTCTAATATTCCAAAACTATTTTTAATTCCAAAAGCCATTTGAAAAATAATTTTCGAATGGCTTTTTTACTTTACTAATTTTTAGAAGTACCAGTATCTGGGTAATTATTGCAATCTCTCACGAAACTTGGGAGGCTACAATCTTTACCTTTTATTGGTCTCAAATAGAGTTTAAAACTATGCACTTTCAGTGCATCTCGATTTTGCTACAAAAAATTTGCGGTAAATATTCGCAATCCAAGCAGACTTTCAGTCTGCCTAACCAAATCTATGGACTTTGAGTCCATACAGGTTTAGTTTAAAAAAAATCAATTCCATATAGGCTCCTAATCTTTGACATAGTTTGAAAAAGGATGAAAATGTATCTTTGAATAACTATTTTTATTCAAAAGCCAACCATGCGACCATGCTTGCAATACATCAAGAATTAACGTATTTTAGCCAAAAAATAAACCCAGTAATGAGTATAGATAGAGAATTAACCAAACGCAGTGGATCCCAATGCGAATTATGTGCCGCAACAGAAAACCTTAAAGTATACACCGTACTACCTACTCAAAAAGGAGGTCTTGACGAAAATATTTATGCTTGTAGTACTTGTATTGCCCAAATAGAAACCCCAGGAAATGAAGACTTGAATCATTGGAGATGTTTGAACGATAGCATGTGGAGTGAACATGTTCCGGTACAAGTAGTTGCTTGGAGAATGTTGAGTCGTTTGCGTTCAGCAGGTTGGCCACAAGAATTATTAGAACAAATGTATTTTGACGAAGATACCCTTGCATGGGCACAAGCTACTGGCGAGGGAGAAGACGATGAAAATAAAATCATTCACCGTGATAGTAATGGTGTAATCTTAGAACACGGAGATTCAGTAGTACTAATTAAAGACCTAAAAGTAAAAGGTTCTAGCATGGTTGCCAAGCAAGGAACTGCTGTACGTAACATCCGTCTAGATCATGAAAATGCCGAATATATTGAAGGAAAAGTCGATGGACAAACCATCGTGATTATCACACAGTACGTAAAGAAAACGTAGTTTTTATTACATTTTTTAGTTTTTGGTCTCCGTTTTCAGCAGTCATAATATAGCTTTAAACAGAGACTAAAAACTAAAAAACTACTTCACTCCTATTTGCCTTTTAGCCTCTCCTATCACAAATGCCACAGCATTAGCAATATTAAAACTCCTTATTTTAGTAGACATTGGAATGGTTAAATGATTCTCGAATTGTAACAAAACTTCTTGCCCCAAACCCACACTTTCTTTACCAAAAACCAACCAATCACCATCTTGAAATTCGGTTTCCAAATACGATTTTTCAGCATGAGAACTCATCAGGAAAACTCTTGACAAATCAGGAATTTGCGCTTTCCATTCGGATACATTTTGATATTCAGTAACATCAAGATGTACCCAATAATCTAATCCTGAACGCTTCAAGTTCTTGTCATTAATTACAAATCCAAAAGGGTGAATCAAATGCAACCGACTCTCGGTTCCTACACACAGCCGACCTATATTTCCGGTATTATTTGGTATTTCAGGTTCTACTAATACAATGTTTAACATGGTAATTGGTTAATCGGTTATTTGTCTAATCGTTTATTTGAAATTCAAAAACTTCCAAAACTTCGCCCGCTTTTAAGTCATTCAAATGTACGTTTCCTATTCGAACACGTACCAATCGCAAAGTGGGAAATCCAACAGCAGCAGTCATTTTACGTACCTGCCGAAACTTCCCTTCATTGACCGTTATCGACGCCCAAGAAGTTGGGCCATGACGTTCATCCCGAATTTTTTTTCCACGAGGTCCAAAATCGGGCACATGGGTAATCAAATGCGCTTCGCATTTTTTGGTTTTGTATTTCCCTCCGTCAAACCCTATTTCGACGCCTTCTTTCAATAGGTCAATTGCTTCTTGGGTTATCAAACCATCCACCTGTACATAATATTCCTTATCCACTTTCTTAGACCTAATTTGCTCGCTTACCTTTCCATCAGTAGTCAACAGTAGCAACCCTTCTGAATCTTCGTCTAAGCGACCAATAGCCATCGTTCCTTCTGGAAAATCATACAACTCACCCAAGAGTTTCTTCTTTCGTTTCAATTCATAAATAAACTGACTCAAATAACCGTAGGGTTTGTGGAGCATAAAATGGCGGTGGGACATGGATTGGTAATTGAATGAAAATGCAAAAATGCAAATTTAATTGTTTAAAACCAGATATTAATCACATACATCAACAAGAAAATCTAATTATTTTTTATCATCCTTACCTTTACATCCGCACATTTTATTCTTACTTTTACTTTTTATAAAAAACGATACTT
>JAHEBK010000128.1:4062-5604 GCA_024642295.1 Flavobacterium sp.
GAGCATAAAATGGCGGTGGGACATGGATTGACTTTTTTTTCGAAGATGCAAATTTAATTGTTTTACAAAGAGTTTCAAGGCAATTCCAAAAATGATTTGGTATCAATTTTATTTCGTGTAAAATAATTTCTTACCTTTTACCTACTTCTTTGACCCAGTAATTCTTGTTTATTATCATCCAAACTCTTCAAATTATGATAAAAAGAACACTTCTTATCGAAAACAAAGCTTCTATCTTGACCAAAAATCTTCAGCTTGTTGTAAAAACTGAGCTTCGCGAAAGCGCTATTCCTATCGAAGATATTGGCTTTTTGGTTCTTGACCATCCCGAAATCTACTTGAGCATTCCCGCAATGAACTTATTGATTGAAAACAATACGGCTCTAATCATTTGCAACAAAAGTCATTTACCAAATGGTATGTTTCTAAATCTTAACAGCCATCACATTCAACAAGAAATTTTCAAAAATCAAATTGAAGCTTCACTTCCACTCAAAAAACAACTTTGGCAACAAACCATTGTCGAAAAAATAACGAATCAAGGCAAATTATTAGAAAAAATTTCAGGACAAAAAAACAGTTTTGAATTTTTGGCTTCCAAAGTATTAAGTGGTGACACCACCAATATGGAAGGCGTAGCGGCAAGTCAATATTGGAAAACCTTTTTTGAAACAAGTGAAACTATCTCTAAATTTAAAAGAGAACGTTTTGGCGATTATCCAAACAATTTACTTAATTATGGTTATGCAATTTTAAGAGCGGCTACGGCCAGAGCTTTATCTGGAAGCGGATTACTGAATACATTAGGCATTCATCATAAAAGCAAATACAACGCTTTTGCTCTTGCCGATGATATTATGGAACCTTTTCGTCCTATTGTTGATGAGAAAGTTTTTGAAATCATGCAAAAATATAACGAGCAAGAACTCAATTCTGTACTCAAATCTGAACTATTACAAATATTAACTCGTACGGTCTATTTCAAAGACGAAAAAAGTCCACTGATGGTGGCATTACAAAAAACAGCCAGCTCACTCCAACAATGCTTCACAGGGCAACGGAAAAAACTAAAATACCCAAAATTATGGAACTTAACGGATACCGAATAATGTGGTTGTTTGTATTTTTTGACCTCCCCACAGAAACCAAAAAAGATCGCAGAAATGCTTCGCAATTTCGAAACAATCTTTTGAAGGATGGCTTTTCTATGATGCAATTTTCAGTTTATGTACGCCATTGTGCCAGTAGCGAAAGTGCCGATGTACATGAAAAACGCATTCATAATCTTTTACCTCCAATGGGAAAAGTAAGTGTCTTACGAATAACCGATAAGCAGTTTGGAAATATTCTTAATTTTTGGGGAAAAGCCGAAGTCCCAAAAGCACCTCAACCCACACAATTGGAATTGTTTTAGTAATGACAGGTCGCCAGTACGGACTGTGTACGGATAGGTCCCTAGTATGGACAGCGTTCGGATAGGTCCCTAGTACGGACAGCGTACGGACAGGTCCCTAGTACGGACAGCGTACGGACAGGTCCCTA
>JAHEBK010000129.1:0-2134 GCA_024642295.1 Flavobacterium sp.
AGGTGTTGATTTTGATAGTTATGAAATTATTGAATTCGAATATGATGTATTAACAGTGAACAATCCTTGGGATATTTTTTCTAAAAATGATGCAGCCATCCGTGCCGACTTTGAATTTATTACCGAAGACCGCCAGTCACAACCGATTCCTAAAAGTGTAAACGTAATTGCACCTGAAAATATTTTTATTGAAGAAGGAGCTAAATTAGAATTTGTAACCTTAAACGCGTCTACGGGTCCCATTTATATTGGAAAAGATGCTGAAATCATGGAAGGTTCTGTAATTCGTGGTCCTTTTGCTTTGTGTGAAGGAGCAACGGTAAAACTGGCTTCTAAAATTTATGGACCAACAACTGTAGGATGTAATTCTAAAGTAGGCGGGGAAGTAAATAATTCAGTTATTTTTTCAAATGCAAATAAAGGGCATGACGGATTCTTAGGAAATTCTGTTTTGGGAGAATGGTGTAATATTGGCGCCGATAGTAATAATTCCAACCTGAAAAATAACTATGAAGAGGTGAAATTATGGAGCTATGAAACGGAAGGTTTTGCTAGAACGGGTTTGCAGTTTTGTGGTTTGATGATGGGCGATCATAGTAAATGTGGTATCAATACGATGTTTAATACAGGAACTGTAATAGGAGTGAGCGCTAATATCTTCGGAAGTGGTTTTCCTCGTAATTTTGTTCCTAGCTTTTCTTGGGGAGGTGCTTCTGGATTTACCACTTATATCACCAAAAAAGCTTTCCAAACGGCAAAACTGGTAATGGCTCGTAGAGGTATTGAATTTGACGAACAAGAAGCAGCAATCCTAGAACACGTTTTTGAGGAAACGAAAAAGTGGAGAAAAGAATAGTTCGATACTGTTAAAATGTATAATTCAAACTGCTTTATTTGTAACGAATAAAGCAGTTTTTTTATTTGTCAAGATATTGTTGGAATATTTTATATAAAATTATTTGTATTATGGATGTTTTGTTGTTTTTTTGATAAAAAATATAACAATAGACAGTATGGAAGAATTCGTAGGAATGTTAAATGATATTATCTGGAGTAATGCCTTGATTATTTTGTGTTTAGGAACAGGGCTTTATTTTTCTATCCGCACACGATTTTTGCAACTGCGTCATTTTAGAGAAATGTTTAGCTTATTGTTTGATGGTGAAAGTTCAGATTCTGGGGTTTCTTCATTTCAATCTTTAGCAATGTCTTTGGCTGGAAGAGTAGGTACTGGGAATATTGCGGGAGTGGCTACGGCTATTGCTTTTGGAGGTCCAGGTGCTTTGTTTTGGATGTGGATGGTGGCTTTTTTAGGCGCTAGTACGGCTTTTATTGAAGCAACTTTAGCGCAAATTTATAAAGAAAAACATGAGGGGCAATTTCGTGGTGGTCCCGCTTTTTATATTGAAAGAGGATTAGGTGTCAAATGGTTTGCGGTTTTGTTTGCTATTACTACGATTGTTTCAACAGGACTGTTGCTGCCTGGAGTTCAAGTGAACTCTATTGCTGAAGGAATGAATAATGCGTTTCAAATTGATACGTTATATTGTGGTATTGGTGTTGCGGTGCTGTTTGCTGCTATTATTTTTGGAGGTGTAAAAAGAATTGCCAAGTTTACCGAATATGTAGTGCCTTTTATGGCCTTGGGGTATATTGCAATAGCGATTTTTATTTTGGTAATTGATTTTCAGGAAATTCCAAGATTGGTTTTATTAATTTTCAAAAGTGCTTTTAATATGGAAGCTGGTTTTGGAGCTGTTTTTGGTTTGGCTATTCAATGGGGGGTAAAACGAGGTATTTATTCTAATGAAGCAGGACAAGGAACTGCACCACATATTGCGGCTGCGGCCAATGTGAGTCATCCTACAAAACAAGGATTAGTACAGTCATTCTCTGTTTATATAGATACTTTATTAGTGTGTTCTGCTACTGGATTTATGATTTTGATTACAGGGAAATACAATGTGGCGAATCCTGATGTGGTAGGTGGTTTTCTTTTTGAAGGTGTGCCAGGACTATCAGCGGGGCCTGCTTATACTCAAACGGCAATGGATACGGTATTGCCTGGACTGGGTGCTTATTTTGTAGCAATAGCCTTGTTTTTCTTTGCTTTTACAACCATAATTGCTTACTA
>JAHEBK010000129.1:2144-5584 GCA_024642295.1 Flavobacterium sp.
TATGGCAGAAACGAATATATCTTATCTAACGCGCAATAGCAATTCGACTTTCTATGTTTATCTTTTAAAAATAGTGATGGTAATTATAATTGTTTATGGTGCAACTAATCAAGCGCAATTGGCTTGGAGTATTGGTGATGTTGGAGTAGGGTTGATGGCTTGGTTTAATATCATTGCTATTATTTTATTACAAAAACCAGCATTAAATGCTTTGAAAGATTATGAAAAACAAAAATCAGAAGGCAAAGATCCTGTATTTAATCCAGAGGACATAGGAGTTACTAATGCTCCTATTTGGAATCCAAATAATAAGAAATAAAGATGGATTTAATTCCTGTGTACTAATTTAGTTAAAGCTTATAACTCAGTTTTAAAAACCTGATTTATAAGCTTTATTTTTTAGGTTCAAATGATTGAATTAATCTATCTTTGCGCCTTCAAAAAAATGCTAATCTATTAAACGATTAATCGAATAAACAAATCAACATTATAATGATTACAGTTAATGATATCTCTGTTCACTTTGGGGGAACAACTTTATTTAGCGATGTTTCTTTTGCTATTAATGAAAATGATAAAATTGCCCTTATGGGTAAAAATGGCGCAGGTAAATCAACACTTTTAAAAATAATTGCAGGTGCCAGCAAACCTTCTACGGGAAGTATATCGGCTCCAAAAGAAGCTGTTGTTGCTTATTTGCCACAGCATTTATTGACAACGGATGGTGCTACTGTGATGGAGGAAGCATCGAAAGCTTTTGGTGAAATTTTTGCGATGAAAGCAGAGATGGACGAAATTAACGAGCAATTGACCGTACGTACAGATTATGAAAGTGATGCGTACATGAAATTGATTGAAAGAGTTTCCGATTTGAGTGAGAAATATTATGCGATTGAGGAAGTAAATTACGAGGCAGAGGTAGAGAAAATATTGATTGGGTTAGGGTTTGTTCGTGAAGATTTTTCAAGACAAACATCTGAGTTTTCAGGAGGATGGAGAATGCGAATCGAGTTGGCTAAAATTTTATTGAAAAAACCAGATTTGATTTTGCTTGATGAGCCTACCAATCACATGGATATCGAAAGTATTCAATGGTTAGAGGATTTCTTAATCAATTCAGCTAAAGCTGTAGTTTTGATTTCACACGATAGGGCTTTTGTGGATAATATTACCAATCGTACGATTGAAGTAACCATGGGACGTATCTATGATTACAAAGCAAAATATACGCATTATTTAGAGTTGCGTAAAGACCGTCGTATGCACCAACAAAAAGCGTATGATGAGCAACAAAAAATGATTGCTGATAATAGAGCATTTATTGACCGTTTTAAAGGAACTTTTTCTAAGACGGATGCGGTTCAGTCTCGTGTGAAGATGTTGGAAAAACTGGTTATTGTACAAGTGGATGAAGTGGATTCATCTGCTTTGCGATTGAAATTTCCTCCTGCTGCTCGTTCTGGACAATATCCTGTCATTGTGAAGGAATTAGATAAAGCTTATGGTGATCATGTGGTTTTTAAAGACGCTAATATTGTTATTGAAAGAGGTCAAAAAGTAGCTTTCGTAGGAAAGAATGGAGAAGGAAAATCGACCATGATTAAAGCAATTATGAAAGAATTGCAAATCGATAATGGTAGTGTTGAAATTGGTCACAATGCCCAAATTGGTTATTTTGCTCAAAACCAAGCTTCTTTATTGGATGAAAATGCGACTATTTTTGAAACCATTGATGATATTGCAGTAGGCGATGTGCGTACGCAGATTAAAAATATCTTAGGTGCTTTTATGTTCCAAGGAGATGATATTACCAAAAAAGTAAAAGTCCTTTCAGGTGGAGAGAAAACACGTTTGGCAATGATTAAATTATTGTTAGAACCAGTGAATTTATTGATTCTGGATGAGCCTTCGAATCACTTGGATATGAAAACTAAAGACATTATCAAAGAGGCATTGCGTGATTTTGATGGCACTTTGATTTTAGTATCGCACGACAGGGATTTCTTGGATGGATTGGCAACTAAGGTTTTTGAATTCAAAAACAAAAGGGTAATCGAACATTTTGAAGATATTACGGGTTTCTTGGCAAACAAGAAAATGGAAAGTATGAGAGAAATTGAAAAGTAGATTTTTGATACATAAAATGGAATAAGGCTGATTCATAACGATTCAGCCTTTTTTTATTTTGAACCATTAAGGCTTGTGGTAATTTCTATTTCTTGAAGAAGTAAGGGCCAAAAATTTTATACATGTAATTAAGTAAATCAAGTTTTATACTTACTTCCCTTAATTTTAATGGTATAATGTTTTATGTACTCTTATGGTTGAAAACATTGTATTATAATCGAATTCCTGGAGGTAATAATTCTTTGAATTCTGGATTTTTCTTGAAAAAGCGAACAATTTTAGGTAGAATAGGAACAACTTTTAGTTTTCGTTCTTCGGCAATGGCCATAATGTCAGTTAAAAATTGTGATATCAAACCTTCATTTTCAAATTGTTCAGGTGTGTTTATCTTGGTTAAAAATATTTTTCGGTCCTGAAAAGAATATTCTACTGTTACTAATCCTTCTTCTGTTGTGGTTTCAAATTGTCGGGCAAATGTATTGTCTTTAATTTCTAAGGTGATAAATTGTTCCATTTTGAATTTTAAAAGTTAGTATTACTATTTCATGGATAGCTATTAGCAACATTGCTAAATAGGTTCTCATTTGAAATATTTGGGTGTTTATATTAGGGATTTGTAAAGTTACTAATTTGATTATCAAATAGCAACGATTTTAGCTGATTTAACGTAAAGGTTATTTTGAAAAATCAGGATATAGCTAAAGATTTCAGGAAATATTCATAAATAACTTGTTTTAGGTATCGTGATATGCTTAAAAAAAGTAATTTTATCATTGCATAGACAGCTCAGTTATTCTTCAAAAAAAAAGATATTGATTTTATGAGTAAGATTCCCGTTTATTTTATGCCAGGATTGGCAGCAAGTACTTTAATTTTTGAAAAAATTGTATTGCCGTCAGCTACTTTTGAAGTGGTATTTTTAGAATGGGAAATTCCGTTGGAAAACGAATCTTTAAAAGAGTATGCGCTGCGTATAACCCAAAAAATAGTGCACCCAAATCCTGTTTTGATTGGTGTTTCGTTTGGTGGAATTTTAGTGCAAGAAATGGCAAATTTGATAGAAGTTCGAAAACTTATTATTATCTCGAGTGTCAAAACTAATCTTGAATTTCCAACCCGAATGAAAATAGCCAAAGCTACCAAAGCGTACAAGCTGATTCCAATGAGTTTGATTCTTAATTTAGAGAATTTGGCTCGTTTTTCTTTTGGAGATAAAATAAAACAACGGTTACATTTGTATGAAAAGTTTCTTTCTGTTAGAGATATTCGGTATTTAGATTGGGCGATAGAACAAGTGATCTTGTGGGATAGAA
>JAHEBK010000130.1 GCA_024642295.1 Flavobacterium sp.
TGAAGTACGGTTCTAAAGCTGAGATATTAGATTTCGCAGCAAGTGAAGTTATTTTTGAGGATTAAATTTGATTAAAATAAGGTATGAGTCTTGATTTGAAATTATCTAGATTCTTTTTTTATTTTAATTTAGGGTATAAAAAAAGCCATCACGAAGATGGCTTTGATTTTTTTAGAATAAATTCTGATTACTCAGCAGCAGGAGCTTCAGCAGCAGCCTCAACAGCAGTAGTATCAACAGCAGCAGTATCAACAGCTACAGTATCAACAGCTTCAACAGCAGTTGAATCAACAGCTACTTCTTCAGCAGCAGCATCAGCTTTTTTACAAGATACAACAGTTAAAACAGCAACTACAGCTAAACTTAAAAATACTTTTTTCATCTTACTTTAATATAAAAGGTTAATTATTAATTCGGAGCAAAGATATAAAATTTTTGATATGTAGAATATTTTTTCAATTTTTTTTTAAAAATAATATTTGATTTGTTTTTTCAACGGTATTTATAGGCTTTCAAGAACTAGATTCAAATGAGTAATATTTTTTTATTAAAATTATTCTTTTTGTAATTGTTTGATATTAAAAAAGTTGTGTTTTTTGAAGCATAAAATGATGCTTTTTTTATGGTGTGAAAATGTTTTTATTTTGAATTATAGTTTAGATACTTTTTTGTGAATCTGGTTAATAATGTAGAATGTGTTTTTTAATGGTAGTTTTTTTAATAAAATCAAATTTGATATGGTTGAAATAGGATTGTATTTATGAAATTTTAATTTCACTTTTTTTGGAAATTTGATCCATAATATTTTTTGTAGCCCCTTTATTTGCAAAAACAAAATCACTACAAATAGCTCCTTTTTCTTTTTGAATGTCTTTGTTTGTAATCAAATTGTCAAACGTGTTTCGTAATTCATTTTGGTTCGAAATAGAAACACAACCCTTTAAATTCACTAATTCAGTCGCTTCAGTGAAATGTGAGTAATTACTTCCAATTATTATTGGGATTCCAAAAGTTGCAGGTTCTAATATATTATGGACACCTGGATTCCCAAAACCGCCACCTACATAAGCAATATCTGCATAGCTGTATATTTTGGTTAAAATTCCAATAGTGTCGATAATGAAAACATCATAATCCTCTAATTTTTTATTTTCCATATTAGAGAACAAAACGGTTTTTTTACTTATGTTATTTTGTAATTGTCTAATTTGGTCTGCTTTAATATTGTGTGGAGCAATAATAAATTTTACTTGTTCTTTGGTTGTGTTAATATAGGAAATTAGTAATTCTTCATCCTTAGGCCATGAACTGCCAATTACAATTGTAGTTGTGTTGTTTTTAAATTGAGCTATATAATCTAGAGTATTGTCTTTTTCTAAAATAGTTACGACTCTGTCAAAGCGGGTGTCTCCAGAAACGATTACATTGTTTTTTCCTAGTTTTTGAACGAGTGTTTTTGACTTTTCATTTTGAACAAAGAAATAGGAAAAGGCATCTAAGGCTTTTCTATAAAAACCTCCATACCATTTAAAAAACAATTGATTTTCTCTAAATATCCCTGATATCAAATAAGTAGGGGTGTTGTTGTTTTTTAAAACGGTCAAATAATTAATCCAGAATTCATATTTGATAAAGAATACCATTTCGGGATGGACTAATGTGATAAAACGTTTTGCATTGGTTTTGGTGTCCAAAGGAAGGTAAACAGTTACCTCTGCAATCGTGTTGTTTTTTCGAACTTCATAACCTGAAGGGGAAAAAAATGTTAAAATGATTTTATGCAAAGGAAACTGTTTTTTAATTTTTTCCATTACGGGTAATCCTTGTTCGTATTCTCCTAATGAAGCTGCATGAAACCAAATCGTTTGGTCTGTAGCCTTAATTTTTTCCGAAAGCGTGTCAAATACTGTTTTTCTCCCGGATACAAATAGTTTTATTTTCGGACTAAAACAGGCGATTATCTTTAAGAATAATTCAGTTATAAAAAGGGTGAAATCGTATATAAAATGCATCGGTTTGTTTTTTGGAGCTAAAATACATTTTCTTTGGGTTAAAATCATTGGTTTGAAATCAATAATACCTATTTTTGTTTACGTTTTATGAAAGTAAAGTCGTTTTGTAATGCCTCTAATGGATTGCTTTCTAATTATAAATTACTAGATAAATGAAGAAAATTCAAATGGTTGACCTAAAAAGTCAATACGATAAAATCGCTACTACTGTAAATGCTTCAATTCAAGAAGTTTTGAATACCAATACATATATTAATGGACCTCAAGTACATCAGTTTCAGAAATCATTAGAAGATTATTTAGGAGTAAAACATGTGATTCCATGTGCTAATGGTACAGATGCATTGCAAATTGCGATGATGGGATTAGGATTGAAGCCTGGTGATGAAGTTATTACTGCTGATTTTACATTTGCAGCTACAGTTGAGGTAATTGCTTTGTTGCAGTTGACTCCTGTCTTAGTCGATGTCGATTTACATAATATGAATATTTCTATCGAAAGAATTAAAAAAGCAATTACGTCAAAGACGAAAGCGATTGTTCCCGTTCATTTATTTGGTCGTGCAGCAAATATGGAAGCCATTATGGCTTTGGCAAATGAACATAATTTGTTTGTAATCGAAGATAACGCACAAGCTATTGGTGCTAATTGTAAATTCTCTGATGGGACAAAACAAAAAGCGGGTACTATTGGTCATGTTGGAGCCACTTCCTTTTTTCCATCTAAAAATTTAGGATGTTATGGAGATGGAGGTGCTATTTTTACCAATGATGATGCTTTGGCGCATACCATTCGTGGTATTGTCAATCACGGAATGTATGAACGTTACCATCATGATGTTGTTGGGGTGAATTCTCGTTTAGACAGTGTTCAAGCTGCTGTTTTAAATGCCAAATTACCTTTGTTAGATCAATATAATAAAGCTAGGCAGACCGCTGCAATGAAATATTCAACTGCTTTTTTAGGTCATAAAAACATCATTGCTCCTGTAATTTGTGATAATTGTGACTGTCATGTATTTCATCAATATACGTTGCGTATTATCAATGCAGATAGAGATGGATTGATGAAACATCTATTAGATAAAGGAATTCCTTGTGCGATTTATTATCCAATTCCATTACATGCTCAAAAAGCCTATTTAGATTCAAGGTATAAAGAAGAAGATTTTCCTGTAACTAATCAATTGGTTACAGAGGTAATTTCACTTCCGATGCATACAGAACTGGATGATGAACAAATTCAATTTATAACGGATAGTGTATTAGAGTACTTAAAATAGAAGATTTTATACTTTTGAAAAGCCTCGTAAGTAACAGTTGTTATTTACGAGGCTTTTGTTATTTTTTTAAGAACTGAATGGATTTTACGGTTTTATTATCGTGGTATAACTGAATAAAATAATTACCAGTTTTCAGAAAAGAAACATCAATTTTGTCTGTTTTTATTTTTTGGGAAGTTATTGTTTTTCCACTTGCATCATAAATTTTATATAAATCAAATTGATAGAGCATTGTTTCTGGAAATTCTATGTCATTTCCGACAGGATTTCGGGAAATAGTCAGATGCTGTAATGAATTATTAAAATTAGGTATTCCTAAACTTGGTAACTCTTCGATACTAAAATCTGAGAATAGGATGCTTTCATCTCGTAGATCAGATGGTGTGGCAATACTTCTATAGATTCCCCATTTTGGACGAATAAAAGTGTTGGTAGGACGAATTGTTGCAATGTTAGTATTGCTATAAGAAAGAATAACCGAGTTGTCACTTACTTTTTTGATAGTGATTGCGTAGGTCCCGTTTGGACCAATTGTCATGGTTTCGGTTGCTTCAACCCAATTTCCCTCAAATAATGATAAATTAACGATGACTTTCTTGTCGGTACCTGAGAATTCATCTTTTACATAAATCAATTCTAGTTTATTAGGTGTACCTTTTCTTGGGGTTAAAGTGAATATGGGGTCTGAATCATCACCATCGACTGCTTTTACTTGATGAATATGGGTAAATGTGGATGAAGGTTGGAAGCCAATAGGAATTTTAAATCGCCATTTGTACTTTACGATTTCGCCTAAAGTTCCTTTTAAATTTGCTGGTGAGGAACCATAAGTTTTGATTTCGTTTCGTTGTCTGTCTGTTTTTAAAGTTGATATATCGTTATCTGGGTTGACGTGAATAAAAAATTCAAAAACATATTTGTTTAATTCCGAATCAAAAACCTCCGTAATATGGCGACCAAATTCATTGTGAATAATGTCTGGAACTTCTACCACATTATTACCCGGAGCTAATACGCTATTAATTAATTCATAAGTGTTTCCTGGGCCATCAGCATTAAGTATTGTTTGGCTATATATGGTCAATGAATTAGTAAGTATAAAAAATACACTTAGAAGTTTTAGGTTCCTTTTTATCATGATATTAATTGAATAAATTGTTTTCAGTTAAGAAAGTAATGATTGCTTTGTTGATCTCATTGTTTTTTTCTTTTTCAAATTTCCCATGACCGCCTCCAGTTACCGTTATGAATACTGATTTTACGCCTGCTTCTTGTAGTTTTTTGTGCAACTCAACCGATTGTTGATAGGGAACTGTTGGGTCTGCATCACCATGAACAATAAAAGTGGGAGGGCTGTTTTTATTGACATAAGATATAGGAGAAACTGATTCTATGAATTTTTTGTCGGATACTTTTTCACCCAACCATTGCAAAGCTGATTTGCTTTTTAGTTTT
Source organism: Flavobacterium sp. (assembly GCA_024642295.1). Lineage (GTDB taxonomy): Bacteria > Bacteroidota > Bacteroidia > Flavobacteriales > Flavobacteriaceae > Flavobacterium. Next base: position 4,751 of record JAHEBK010000130.1, read on the forward strand.
CCAAAAGACCAATCCGATACATCTGCTATTCCGTATTTATCGATGATTGCCGCTACTTTTACATTTGGAGTTCCTTTGCAATTGGTGTCAAATCGGGAATCATTTGCCAGTAGTCCACCCATTAAGGCTAGGTGTCCTCCGGCACTTCCGCCCATAATAACTATTTTTTCTGGGTTGATGTTAAGTTCTTTGGAGTGTTGAATCAAATAGATCAGCATGCATCTAGTATCTTCAACTGCTGCAGGTGCAGTAGCTTGTTGGGACAAACGGTATTCCATATTGGCAACGGCAAAACCAGCTTTGAAAAAGGTATTGTAGCCAGTCTGGGATTCTTTTACGCCTTTGTTCCAGCCACCTCCGTGAATGTTGATGATAACTGGTGTGGGTTTAGTTGCATTTGGATTATAATATAGGTCAGCCCTGCCATTCCAGTCACCTACTTTGGTGTAAATTACATCTATTTCAGCAGTGTAGGTTTTAGGATATTCAACAGGTTTATAGCTAGTATTTTCATTAGTTTGTGAAAATCCTTTAAAACAGAAGGATGCAAATAGAAAACTCAAAATTATTTTTGTCATAATAGCGCTTGTTTTGGAAAACCAAATTGGAAAACCAAATATAATCACTTTTTTACTATAAAAAGAATTTAAACCAATATATCATAAAAACGAGAAGGTTAAATAAGAAAAAATCCTCATAAACTTTGATTTATGAGGACTCTATATCTTCTTAATAACTAATTTTTAGTTACTAATTCACTATTGAATTATTAAGCATTTGCTGTAGCGGCTTCTTTGTCTATTTTTCCAATCAATCCAGCCAAAAC
>JAHEBK010000131.1 GCA_024642295.1 Flavobacterium sp.
TACATAAGGTTTGTGAAAATTTCCAAAATCCCAATTGTCTTTTGTCCAAGGTGCTACCGCTGGATTATCATCATTGATGCTGCGTTGTGGTCTGTTTCTAGCAAATACTGTTTTTAAAAACAAATGCGAGATAACATAGGAATAGGTTATAGCCTTAACTGCATTTACTGCTGTAACTTGACCTTTTTGATTATTAAGTGCAAAAGAACCCGCATATAGACCCAAAATAGGGTAGAGAATATAGGCATTGTTTCCTTGAGCCCAATCAATTCTAGTTTTTACAACATCAATTCTAGGAATTGTATAATCTATGGACGGTTCAATATGATCGTGCAAAAATCCTGTGGTTATTTTATCAGTAGCAATTAATCCTACAATTCCACCAGTATAAAGTGCAGTTCTTTTCCAATTACTGGAGATGGTGTGTCCCATTTCGGTAAAATCACCAGGTACACTAAGGACACTATTTTTTATGACAGTTCCGGCAACTTTAAATCGTCCTTGTTTTTCAATAGCAAGACTATCTATTTGTGCAAAAGTTTGTAGGCTAAAAATAAATAAAAAGAATAAGAGGCTATTTTTCATGATGATATTGGAGTCTGATTTATTTTGGCAAATATACATTTAATTGTAAGGGGAAGAATCGCTTTTGTATTATAAAATTTCAATTTATCTTATTTCATCAAAGGTATTTCCTTGAGTAATATCACCTGTTTTATAACCTTTCATAAACCAATATTTTCTTTGTTCAGAAGTTCCATGTGTAAAAGATTCAGGTACGATATGACCTTGCATTTTAGCTTGAATAGCATCGTCACCTACTGCATGTGCCGCACTCAAAGCTTCATCAATATCACCAATTTCAAGAACCTGATTCATTTTTTGATTGTAATGTGTCCACAAACCAGCATAAAAATCGGCTTGAAGTTCAAGAGCTACAGATAATTTATTGGCTTCAGCTTTGCTTTTTCCTTGTTGCATTTCACGCATTTTGGCTGAAGTTCCTAATAGTGTTTGTACATGATGGCCTATTTCATGGGCAATTACATAAGCGGTAGCAAAGTCACCTCCTTGAGCGCCAAATTTGGTTTTAAGTTCTTCAAAAAAAGTCAAATCCATATATACTTTTTGGTCACCAGGACAGTAAAAAGGACCAGAAGCAGAGGTTGCTCCTCCGCAGGCAGTTTGCACTGAACCTGCAAATAAAATAATTTTTGGTTTTTTATAGGTAAGATTGTTTTCTTCAAATATTTTTGTCCAGACATCTTCGTTATCTGCCAAAATTGTTTTTACAAACTGTTGTTCCTCAAGTTCGGCAGCTGTCAAATCTCTTTGTTCGGTGGGTGCCGATTGTCCTTGATTCATTTGTTCTAGAATCGGGGTAATCATTTGAGCATTTTCACCGCCAAATACATTTAATAGCAAGATTACAATTCCGATGATTCCACCACCAGCAATCGCTTTACCACTTCCTGACATTCCTCTTCTGTCTTCAACATTATCACTTTGTCTTCTACCTTTCCATTTCATAATTTTCCTTTTAGATTTTCTTAATGACTAAATTAACCATTTTATTAATGTGTCTTCAATAATTTCTATTACAATTGGTTTCGAAATATAATCATTCTTGTCTATTGCAATACATTTGACTTTCTAACTTTTTTTACCTATAATTATGGAATTGATAGGCTTACATTCCCCATATTGTAATTTACGAATGGCTTTAGTTGCTCCGTAACCATACATAAGTGACATTTGGTTATCCATAAAGATACTATCTGGATGATGTTATTTTGTATGGAATTTATAACGTTTAACTAGGTATGAAGTCTATTTTGTTTCTTCAAATCCAATGATTTCTTTATAAAGTATAAAGTATAAAGCATATATAAACGGTATGGTGAAAAGAACTCCAATACAAAATCCTATCAAGCCTACGATTGCTGCGAGCATAGAAACCGCAGTCAAACTAATGATAGTTTTAGGCTGTTTTGAAATGATAGCAATACTGTTTTTGATTGCTTCTAATGCATTTGACTTTCCAAAAATTATAAGTGGAATAGTCAAAAGTGTAAAAAATGAAATTATCATAGTAATCAAAGTGCCAATCAATGGTGCACCTGCGAGATCAAGAGCAGTTGAAATACCTGTGTTTAATAAAGTAATAAGGAATGTTGCTATAAAAAGCTCTTTAAAATATTGAAATTTATAGTACTCAAAAAAAGTACTAATATGAAATTCTTGGTCATTATCTGCGCAGTATGCCATTTTTATAAATCCCGCGGTAAAAGGACTAATTAAGCAAGTAAATAAGATAGCACCTCCAGAATAAAAAACAATAAATTCTTTAGAAATATTTTCAGGTTTTAAATTTTCAGGTTTTAGCATTTCAGTCACAGTGTCGATACCAAAATAGGCAATAAGTAAAATGAAAATTGAAAAAAAAATAAAAATTGTAGAGACAAAAATCATCAAACCTGCATAAATAGCAATCTTTTTGTAATTTTCAAAAATATGGTTGAATACAGTTTCAAATTCAATTTGGAATCCGTTTTTCTTAATGTCTTCTAGTCGGTTTTGTAAATGATTCATTAGTAGGTATTTTTTGTTTTCAGAATGTTATATTTTAAAATAAATTTCGTCCATCGGAATTCGGAAACGTTCTCCATAAATTCCATTTTCTTCACGTATGCCGCAAGCAACAATCATGTTGATTTCAGATCCTGAACTTAATCCGAGTATTTTCTTCACTCTTAAGGAATCAAATCCTTCCATTGGACAAGTATCATAACCAATGGCTGCCATACTAATCATGAAGTTTTGAGCTGCTAGGGCAGCACTTTTTTGTGCAACTATTCGCATATCACTTCTTCTGGATTGACGGTAAGTAGGTTTAAAAAGTCCTGTAATTTGGTAACGAATAAACTTAAGTGCACCTAAAATCCCAATGAAATCAAAGTACAGTTTTGGGACTATTTTTTGGTAATAATGCAAGGAAGCTTTTTCTCTTTTTGAATATTCAACTTCTGGTTTATTTCCATATTGATTTTTTAAAAATAGGATATTAGATTCGACTCTTTTTTTCCATAAATCTTTTCGTGCCACTACAACTACCATTTGGTCAGCTGTTTTTGCTGCATTTTGATAAAAACTAGCTGTAGCAATTTGGGATAAAACTTCAGGAGAAACGATATGGTAAAATTCCCAAAGTTGCATATTACTGCTTGTTGGCGCTAGTGAAGCAAGCCGAATACACTCTTTAACTTTATTGTTATCCAAATTTTCATTTTTGAATACTCGTATAGAACGTCTGTATTCTATGGCTTCGCTTACTTTTTTTTCGTTGTTTAACTCCATATGAAGAAAGTTTGATAATTAAGAATAGAAATTATACTGCATTCCAGACGGTTTCATTTGGAGTAGAAGCAATCAAGGTTAGTTTTTCTTTGCTTACAGGATGAATAAAAGTTAATTTTCTAGCATGTAAATGGATGCCACCATCAGGATTGCTTCGGTCAAATCCATACTTTAAATCTCCTTTGATTGGAGAACCTATAGCTGAAAGTTGGGCTCTGATTTGATGGTGTCTGCCTGTATGCAAATTGATTTCTAAAGCAAAATAGTTATTCAATTCCTTAATAATAGTATAGTCTAAACTAGCGACTTTACTATCAGGAACTTCTTTTAAATGTGCTTTTGAAGTATTGTTTTTTTCATTTCGTTTTAAAAAATGAACAAGTTTATCTTCGTTTTTAGGCGGTTTGTTTTTAACAACAGCCCAATACGTTTTTTGAGTTTCTCTATTTTTGAATAATTCATTGAGACGTGTAAGCGCTTTACTGGTTCGGGCAAAAACTACAATTCCAGTCGTAGGTCTATCTAAGCGATGCACAACACCAAGGAAAACTTCACCAGGTTTGTTGTATTTCTCTTTAATATATTCTTTAACAATCTCCGATAAAGGTTTGTCACCAGTTTTGTCACCTTGTACAATATCGCCTACACGTTTGTTGATGACTATAATGTGATTATCCTCGTGAATTACTTGTAAGTTGTCCTTGGTTGATACTATTTTCATTTGGAATTCTTAGAATTTTAGACTTCTTGGATTTTTAGATTTGACCTGAATTTTGAGATCATTTTGATGATTTCTTCCAATTTAAAAAGGAGAGAATCTAGATTTTCTAATTTTAAAAAACCTAAATCAGAAGCAATTAAAAGTTGTGTTTCAATTTCGTAACCAGAACCGATTGCAATTTCGAGAAATCTAGAAAAATCTTTGTTTGAATGTCTTGAAGAGCCTTCAGCAATGTTAGAAGGAATAGATACAGATGCTCGTCTTAACTGATTTGTTATTCCAAATTTTTCATCATGAGGGAAACTTGCTGTAATAGAATAAATTTCAGTACAAAAGAATCTGCTTTTTTTCCATATTATAAGTTCTTTAAACTGATGCATATTCTAAGTTTAGTATAAAGTCTAGTATTCTAAAAGGTCTAAGAAGTCTAAATTAGTATTGTTCTTTTTCGTTAGGGAAATCAAGTGATTTTACATCAGATACATATTGTCCAATAGCAGTAGTCATGCCTTCATATAAATTCATATAACGACGTAAAAATCGGGGGCTAAATTCATTATTCATTCCGAGCATGTCATGAATAACCAGCACCTGTCCGTCAACATTACCACCAGCTCCAATTCCTATGACAGGAATCGAAATACTTTTAGCTACTTGTTCTGCTAAGTGAGCAGGGATTTTTTCCAATACGATTGCAAAACAGCCAATTTTTTCTAATAATTTAGCATCGCTAATTAGTTTTTCTGCTTCTTGTTCTTCTTTGGCACGAACAGTATAAGTTCCAAATTTATAGATAGACTGTGGTGTTAATCCTAAATGTCCCATAACAGGAATTCCGGCATTAAGTATTTTTTTTATGGATTCCTTAATTTCTTTTCCACCTTCTAGTTTCACAGCATGACCGCCACTTTCCTTCATAATTCGGATAGCAGAACGCAAAGCTTCTTTAGGATCTGATTGGTAACTACCAAAAGGCAAATCGACCACAACCAAAGCTCTTTCAATAGCTCTCACAACGGAAGATGCATGATAAATCATTTGGTCTAGTGTAATAGGTAGGGTTGTTTCATGTCCTGCCATTACATTTGAAGCAGAGTCACCTACAAGAATTACATCAACGCCAGCGGTGTCAACTATTTTAGCCATAGTGTAATCATAGGCAGTAAGCATTGAGATTTTTTCTCCATTTGCTTTCATGTCGGTTAATGACTTGGTCGTTATTCTTTTATAATCTTTTTTTGCTGCAGACATTCTGATTTATTTATGATTAACTCGAGTTGTTTTTGAGTTTAAAGTATTTTATTTGGGTGTAAAATTAATCAAATAATTTAATCTCAACCTAATCTTAAAATAATTGAACTTCATTAATCAGTAAAGAAAAATGAAGTTCAATTATATAGCGGAATTAATATTAGATTGAAAGTGGTTCTAAAATATCGATTTAATATATTTAAGATTGCTTGTTTTCAATAAAATAATTAGTGTGTTTT
>JAHEBK010000132.1 GCA_024642295.1 Flavobacterium sp.
ACGAAGAACACTAAGAAGGCACTAAGCACACAAAGTTTTTAAACACATATTTTTACAGATGATTTCTTTATTTCTCTCTCAGAACCTTAGTGTCTTAAAACTTAGTCCCTTTTCCTAAAGTTCATCACTCGTAAAAGTCGTAAAACTTCTCTTTTTAAAGGGGCGAATAATCAATCGGCTTTCGCGGTCAAAACGGATGTAATTGTAAACCCAGCTCATAAAAACGATGACTTTATTTTTGAAACCAATAAGAGAAAAAAGATGGACAAACATCCAGACGAACCAAGCAAATACTCCATCAAAATGACAATTAGGCAAATCGACTACCGCCTTATTTCGCCCAATAGTTGCCATCGACCCTTTGTCATTGTATTCAAAAGGCTTCATAGGTTTCTTTTGAATTAGTTTGATAATATTTTCACCCAATACCTTTCCTTGTTGCAAAGCGGGTTGCGCCATCATAGGGTGTCCTTGCGGAAAATCAGCAGTTTCCATACAGGCCACATCACCAATGGCAAATAAATTCTCATATCCTTTTATCTGACTAAATTCATTTACACGAATACGTTCTACTTTCTCAATTAAAGATTCCGCTTGAAGACCTTGTACTAAAGCACCTTGCACTCCAGCTGTCCAAATTACAGTAGCTGATTCAAAAGTCAATTCGGAATTAGTAGTTACCGTTCGACCATTGTAATTTTTTACCCGTACATTTTTCCAAATCCGCACTCCCAAACTTTTTAAGAATTTTTCAGCTGCAACAGAGGATTTCTCACTCATTGTATTCAAAATTCGGTCGCCACTTTGAATCAGATTAATATGCATTTTAGAAATATCGAGATCGGGATAATCTTTTTGAAGAATGGCTTTTTTCATTTCTGCCAAGGCTCCTGCTAACTCAACTCCAGTTGGTCCACCACCTACAAGTACAAAATTAATAAGACTTTCTCTTTCGGCTATATCTGTTGTTAAAACCGCTTGTTCGAAATTTTCGAGAATCAAACTTCGAATATTCAACGCTTGTGGGATGTTTTTCATCGCCATGCTGTTACGTTCAATTTCTTGGTTGCCAAAATAATTTGTTTTGGCACCCGTTGCGAATACTAAATAATCGTACTGTAACTCTCCTATTTCGGTACTAATTTTTTGATTTTGAGTGTCAATTTCCTGAACATTGGTTAACCTAAAATAAAAATTATCATATTCCTGAATTACTTTCCGCAAAGGATACGCAATCGAACCATCTTCAAGTCCACCAGTAGCTACTTGGTACAACAAAGGCTGAAAAGTGTGGTAATTATTTTTATCCAAAAGCACTACTTGTACGGCTTGATTTTTTAAGGATTTTGCCAAAGCAATTCCTGCAAATCCACCACCAATGATGACAATTCTAGGTAAAGATGTATTTGGAATATTCATTTCTAATTTGGTTAGAGATTAATCGTTTAGGTGTAAAAAAGGTTAATTGATTAAGTGTTTAAACGGTTAGTAGTTACTTAATTATTTCAATCGATTAAGCGATTAAACAGTTAAACTTCTAACCTTTAACCCTATTATTTCAATCGATTAAGCGGTTAAACAATTAAACAGTTAAACTTCTAGCCTTTAACCCTATTTTTTCAATCGATTAAGCGATTAAGCGATTAAACAGTTAAACTTCTAACCTTTAACCCTATTATTTCAATCGATTAAGCGGTTAAACAATTAAACAGTTAAACTTCTAGCCTTTAACCCTTAACTTCTAACTTCGTCATACCTCCCAGTTCCTCAACTTATTCAGTCGTTCTTGTTCTTCTAATTCTTCAACTGAAATCACATTAAGAAAAGAAGGATGTTGCTCAATAGCATATTCAATTTTTTCAACAATTCCGTCTATAGAATCATTTTCATAATCAATTTTCAAAGGCTCTTTGATGATAAACGATTGTAAAATTCCTTTTTTCTTGACGCGCAATCCTTTTTTATCAAACGAACGACGGAAACCATCTATCACAATAGGAACTACAATAGGCTTGTGTTCTTTAATGATATGAGCAGTTCCTTTTCTAACAGGTTTAAAAGATTTTGTTGTTCCTTGTGGAAAAGTAATCACCCAACCGTCTTGAAGTGCTATTTTAATATTCTCTGTATCGTTTGGATTCACTTCTTTTTTTTCAGTAACATCGACTCCTTTAGAGCGCCAAGTACGTTCGACACTGATAGCACCTCCATACGCCATAATTCGAGGCAACAAACCCGATTGCATGGTTTCTTTGGCTGCAACATAATATATATTGAGTTTGGGTTGCCATAAATAGCCCACATTCTTAATGCTATCTGTACGACCACTCAAACTGGCATTAAAAACATGAAACATAGCCACTACATCAGCAAAATAGGTTTGGTGATTGGAGATAAAAAGGACATTTGTCTCGGGTAATGTCTTAATGATTTCTGAACCTTCAATTTGTAATTCATTAAACCCTCGATAGCGTCTATGGGTTAATACACCCAAAACACGGATTAACCATTTTTTGATAAATAAGATATGTCCAAAAGGATTTCGATTTAATAATCCCATAAAATGATGTTACTATAGTTATGTTGGATTGCGAATGTACTGATTTTTTTAGAAGTCATAAACTCAAAATCACATCACAGCCTTTAAAACTTCTTTTAATTCACTCAACATCATAGCCGTCGCACCCCAAACCATTTGCCCTTCGATCTCAAAAGCAGGTACTTCAATATCCGTAGCATACGAAGTAGTTAAACGCACTTTTACAATAATTTCTTCACTCATAAAAACCGACAACGGCAATTCGATTATCCTATCTACTTCTGAAGGATCAGGAATAAAAGCAATTTCATTCGTACTAATTCCCATAAAAGGATATACTAAGAAATTACTCGGCGGAATATAAATGGGTGAAAAATCTTTTTTAATTTCAATAAAATCAGGATGAACGCCAATTTCTTCATGGGTTTCACGTAAAGCTGTTTGTGCATAAACACCATCTTCAACTTCGTACTTTCCACCTGGAAAAGCTATTTGTCCCGAGTGAACACCATCATATAAATTTCGAACAATCAATACTAAATGTGTTAAACCTTCTTTAGGATACAACAGCATCATTACAGCAGCCGTTTTTGTTTTTTTAGTGGTAAAATCAATATTTTTCAATTCTTCCATGCGTTCAAAAGGAGCCATTTTGGCGTGTGCTGACATTGCTGGAAGTTCAGCGGTAATAATATGGGGAACAAATTCTAAAAAATAGTGAAAATCCATAATCAAATCTTATTTTTGCAGACCGTAGCCAATATAAATATAGTCTAGAAAATAAAGCTTCGCAAGTTTTCTTAATTCAAATCACATAATACCATGTACAGTAAAGAAGAAAGTCAAAAAATTAAAAGAGAATTTTGGGTCACTTTTGCCGAAAAATATCCCCGAAAATGGGTTTTATACGATACTAAAATCAAAGACTTTTCATTTAAATTTTATGTTGATAATAAAAAAGCACAAGTTATTATTGACATCGAACACCGTAGTGAAGAAAAGCGAACAGCCTATTTTGAAAAACTAGAAGCCTTAAAAAATATCCTTGAAGAAGAATTTATTCAAAATTTAGTTTTTGAAAAAGAATATGTTCTTGAAAGCGGAAAAACCATCAGCCGAATTTGGGTAGAAAAATTAGGCGTTGGATTTAGTAACCGCAACCATTGGGACGCTATTTTTGATTTCTTTTTCGAAAAAATGAATGCCTTAGAACTTTTTTATCTTGAATACGATGAGTTTATTAAAGATATACAATAATATGATTTTCCGTTTCTTATATCAATAATAGAATTAGAACACAGTAGTACCTATTTTATTTATAAAAACTATAAACCTAGGTGTTGTAAAAAATAAAAAATACCATTTTCCTTATAACCTTTACAAATATTCCAAGTCAAAATACTACGCTATTTCCTTAAAAATCACTACCTTAGTGTATCAACTTTTAAACTATAGTATTATGAACAATGTAAAAACCTTAAATAAATGGGCTAATGCTCACTCTTATTTATCCATCGATTTTATACGAATTGCTCTAGGTGTATTTTTATTCATGAAAGGAGTTGAATTTATTACCAACATTCAATATCTAGTAGATTTAATTTCGCCGATAGATAAAATTGGTGGCGGAATGTTTCTTGTGCATTATATCGCGCCAGCACATATGATTGGCGGAATAATGATAGTATTCGGATTACTCACTAGATGGGCAATTATAGCTCAATTGCCTATTTTAGCAGGTGCTGTAATCGTTAATGTGATGGGTGATATGCCAGCACACAGTTTATTGATCGCGTTATTCACTTTAGCAATTTGTGTTTTCTTTATGTTTTTTGGTAGTGGTAAAAATTCTGCCGATTACTATTTTAAAATGCAGCAATAACTAATCATTTTTAAACGTAAAAAGCCTCACATCTATCTCTGTGAGGCTTTTTACGTTAAAGAAAGTAGAACTTTAGTTTTTGACAAACTTCGATACAGAAATTCCTTTGTTTGTATCTATTTTGATAATGTAATTTCCTGCTAGTAAATTTGAAACATCAATTACTGAAAAGTCATTTGTTTTAGCAACAGTAGTAATATACTTTCCTGATGTGTCAAAAATTGAAATTGATTTTATCTCAATTAATTTTGTTTTAGTGAAATACAAGGTTTGAATTACGGGATTAGGATAAACATTAAAATAGTCCGTCAATTTAAAGTCTGAAGTATCTAAAGTAGGGCAAGTATAAGCTATTCCTGTAATGCTGTAATAATTTAGATAGGTTGTCAAATTCGCATGAAAAGAATCTCCTATACAAATGGAAGTTAAGTTAGGACAATTTAAGATTGTTACTCCATTGATACCACAAGGAGGTGGTGGTTGAAAAAATTTAGCCGATGGCTTACTTGTTAATCCATTTGGATTTAAAAAATTAATTGTATTGTTTTTTACATTGATAGAAACCAAATTAGGATTATCATCTAAATTCAATGATACTAGTTCGCTTAATGTGCTAATATCAATTGTATTCAATAAATTGTTTTGACAATTAAGTAAGGTCAAATTTGTAAAATGTCGAATTCCTTCAATACTACTAATATTTGAATTATCAATAAACAATTGACTAACTGCAGTAGCTTCTGATTCTTCTATTTCACCATTACTATTAGCGTCAATTTTAATTGGTAGAATCCCACTACAATCTGAAAAAGCAATTGAATTATTTGTGTCAGCCGCCAATAACTTAGCCTTAAAGTTTACATCAGGAATATTCACTATCTGAGCATTTATACTATTCAAAATAAATACTGTAATCAGTAAAAAATAGATCTTCATCATTTGTAAGATTTTGGAGCGAATATACAACAAAAAAAACCAACACCAATACTTTTCCTACTTTAAAAAATTAAGTACAAAAAAAAC
>JAHEBK010000133.1 GCA_024642295.1 Flavobacterium sp.
AAGAAACGATTGAAGACCCTCGTTTTCCAGCGAATGATAACATTGCATCTTTGTCTTTTTTGTATTTGTACAACAACAAATTAAATTACCATATCCTCGAAGGAACTTTTGAAGAAAGTGAGTATTTAATTCCGATTGTTTTAGACAAAATAAAATTGCACAGCGACCACTTAGACGAGCATCACGAGATGTTGTTTTATTACAAAATTGCTTGTATTTATTTTGGTTCTGATAAATTCAATGAGTCAATTTATTATTTGGAGAAAATCATCAACAACAAAAACTTGACAATGCGAGAGGATTTGATGTGTTTTGCTCGTTTGTTGTATTTGATTGTTCATTACGAATTAGGGAAAGATTTCCATTTGGAAACCCAAATTAAAAACACCTATAAGTTCTTACTTAAAATGAATGACTTGCATGAAGTGCAGAAAGAAATCATTCGTTTTATGAAAAACCTGAATAACATTTATCCTTCGGACATCAAAAAAGAATTCATCAAAATGAGAGAGCGATTCATTGAACTTGAAAAAATACCCTATGAAAAAAGAGCTTTTCTCTATCTTGATATTATTTCTTGGCTCGAAAGTAAAATTGAAAACCGTAAAATTGGTGACATTATTAAAGAAAAAGCAAAGTTAGGAAATAGATAAGGATGTTATACGCTAAGAGTTATGGGCTAAGAGTCTTTGTCTAAATAAAACTAGAACATCTCTTAAAGCCTTTAAAAACAATCTCTTACGCTCTGTTTTTTTTTAAACCCCTTTAACCTTTAACCTTTAACCCTTAACCTCTAACCAAAAGAAAAAAAATGCAAAATATTCCCAGTGTTGATTTAGCTGATTTTCTATCCGAAGATCCAAAGCGTAAAGAAAAATTTGTAAACGAAATAGGTACAGCCTTTGAAGATATTGGCTTTGTAGCACTCAAAGGACATTTTTTAGAACAAAATTTGGTTGACGAATTGTATTCTGAAATTAGAAATTTCTTTAGTCTTCCAGTTGAAACCAAACGCAAATATGAAGATCCCAACCTAGGCGGACAACGTGGGTACGTTTCTTTTGGAAAAGAGCATGCTAAAGGACGTAAAGAAGGTGATTTGAAAGAGTTTTGGCATTTTGGTCAATACGTTGAGGACAACTCAAAATACGCTTCTGAATATCCAAAAAACATAACTGTTGACGAATTACCACGATTTAATATAGCAGGAAAACAAGCATATCAAATGCTCGAAAAAACAGGAATTTATGTTTTAAGAGCTTTAGCATTGCGATTGGGATTAGATGAATTTTATTTTGACAAATACGGTCGCGAAGGAAACTCCATTCTTCGCCCGATTCATTACCCTCCGATTACAAGTGAACCTGAAAATGCTATTCGAGCAGCAGCTCACGGAGATATTAACTTGATTACTTTATTGATGGGTGCGCAAGGCAAAGGATTGCAAGTCCAAAATCATGATGGTGACTGGATTGATGCTATTGCACAACCAGACGAGTTAGTAATTAATGTAGGTGATATGCTATCACGACATACCAACAACAAACTAAAATCAACCATACACCAAGTGGTTAATCCACCAAGAGAATTATGGGGAACTTCTCGTTATTCTATTCCTTTTTTTATGCATCCTGTGAGTGATATGCCTCTTAATTGCCTAGAAAACTGTATCGATGATGAACACCCAAAACAATTTGATGACATTACCGCTGGTGATTTTCTATATGAACGCTTGGTTGAATTAGGATTGATAAAAAAATAATATTTCATATTTAGAATTCTAATTTAAGAAACAAAGATGAGACATGAAATTTAAGGAACACAGATTCTAGAAATTAGAGAAATCTATAAAATTTTAAAAATTATTCAAATTTCTAAAATCTGTGTTCTAAAAAAATAATCAAATACCACACTTAGCAATTTATAAAATAATTAAAAAGTGAAAAATGAAAACATTTCCCCATCAAGAGTTAACCAAATCCTTAATAGGAATTTATTATGATGTGTATAACGAATTAGGCTATGGGTTCTTAGAGAAAGTCTATCAAAATGCAATGTTATTAGAACTACAATCGAGAGGTTATGAAGTAGAAACTCAAAAGAAAGTAAATGTATTTTATAAAAAACAAATTGTAGGTGAATACATTCCTGACATTATAGTTAATCAATCTGTGATTCTTGAATTAAAATGTGTTGAATATATGGTTGAATCTCACGAAAGCCAACTATTGAATTATCTAAAAGCGACAGATTGTGAAATTGGTTTATTATTAAATTTTGGAAAAGATCCACAATTCATTAGAAAGATATTTACTAATGATTATAAAAAACATAACAAATACTAAGCACAATATAGATTTCTTAAATTATTATAATTTCTCGAATCTGTGTTCCAAAAATAAAAATTGTAAAATGAACTTAGAAGACCAATTAAAAAACTTATTCCCAGACCACGTTCCAAGTAATGAACCTGAGGAAATTGACGATACCCCTCACGAATTGTATGTTCAAAAAGAACCTATGATTTGTAAGTATGAAAAGCGAAAAGGCAAAGCTACCACCATTATTGAAGGATACGAAGGAGAAGACGAAGACTTTAAAATCCTTGCCAAAGAACTTAAAACAAAACTCAGTGTAGGTGGAAGTTTCAAAGATGGCGCCCTTATCATTCAAGGTGATTATCGTGATAAAATCATGACTATTTTAAAAGAAAAAGGATTCAAAGTAAAGCGTGTAGGAGGATAAATAGTAATCCTAAAAAGTTCCGTAACATTCTAATATTCAACTTATAAAAATGATGCAAAATTCAGAATTAATACTAAATCCAAACGGAAGTGTTTATCATTTAAATCTAAAACCAAAAGATATAGCGCATGATATTATTTTTGTAGGTGATCCTGACCGAGTAGAAAAAATAACCTCCCGATTTGATTCTATTGAATTTTCAACTCAAAAAAGAGAATTTAAAACTCAGACTGGAACTTACAAAGGCAAAAGACTAACCGTTATTTCAACTGGAATAGGTGCCGATAATATAGATATCGTTCTGAATGAATTGGATGCTTTGGTCAATATTGATTTAGGAACTAGAACTATTAAAAACAAACTCACAACATTAAATATTATCCGAATTGGAACTTCGGGTGCTATTCAAGCTGATATCCCTGTAAATTCATTTGTTTTATCTAAAATTGGATTAGGATTAGACAACATGCTTCGCTCCTATCAAAACAATGCTGTAACGATTACTGACATTGAAAATGCTTTTATTAATCATACAAATTGGAACAATCAAAAAGGGAGACCTTATGCAGTATCCTGTTCTGAAAAATTAGAAAAACAATTTGAAAGTAGCATTTTTCACAAAGGAATTACAGCAACGGCAGGAGGTTTTTATGGACCTCAAGGACGTGTTTTGCGTTTAGCTATCGAAGATACAAATCTCAACACAAAAATGAATACTTTTAATCACAACGGAATAAAAATCACCAATCTAGAAATGGAAACCACAGCTATTTATGGTTTATCGGCTCTTTTAGGACATCATGCTATTTCATTGAATGCTATTATTGCCAATCGAGCGAATGGTACTTTTAGCAACAATCCTGAGGTCACTATCGAAAAGTTGATTGATTATGTTTTAGATAAAATAAATATTCAATAAACCAAGGAAGAACACGGATTTGAGAAATTTCAATAATCTTATAAGATTCTTAAATAGGTTCATAGTACATAAGTTAACAAGTAAAGGATAACACCAATTTTTAAAATTTCTAAAATTTCTAAAATCTGTGTTCCAAAAAAATCACCCACAATATAGATTTATTTGATTTTTAAAAACCATATTCCAAAAAAGTTAAAATTATGAAACTTAGAATAGCCCGTCATACAAATGATTTAGAAAAAATTCGTGTTTTTTACACTACTATTCTCAACTTAAAAGTATTAGGTAGTTTTATAAATCACGACTCATATGATGGTTTGTTTTTAGGTGATTGTAACTTTGATTGGCATTTAGAATTCACTAAAAGCAATGAAATAGTTGCGTTTAATTTTAATGAAGACGATCTTTTAGTATTTTATCCCGAAAGTACATTAGAATACCAAAATATCTTCAACAAAATTATCGAAAACAATATTACTTTTCAGACTTCAAAAAACCCATATTGGGGTGAAAACGGTAAAATGATATCTGATCCTGATGGTTATAAAATTGTAATCTCTAATTTAAAAATAGTAGACAAAAATATAACTTAACACCAATTATTAAAATTTCTAAAATCTGTGTTCCAAAAAAAATTAAAAATGACAACAATAAAAATAGCAGGCGTACCCGAACATTTCAATCTTCCTTGGCATTTAGCCATTCATGACAAAGTATTCGAAAAACAAAACATCGATTTACAATGGACTGATGTTCCCGAAGGAACTGGTAAAATGTGCCAAATGTTGCGTGAAGGCAAAACTGATATTGCGGTTATCTTGACAGAAGGAATTGTTAAAGACATCAACGCTGGTAATCCTAGTAAAATAGTCCAAATCTATGTTGATTCGCCTTTGATTTGGGGGATTCATGTTGCTGCAAATTCCAAATATCAAACCATCAATGATTTAATAAACACCAAAGCCGCTATTTCTAGATTAGGATCCGGTTCACAATTGATGGCGTATGTCAATGCTAATAATCAAGGTTGGAAAACCGACAACCTCCAATTCGAGATTGTAAATACCATTGATGGAGCTGTCGAATCATTAACTAATGGAACTGCAGATTATTTTATGTGGGAACGTTTTATGACCAAACCATTAGTGGACAAAGGCATCTTTAAAAAAGTAGCCGACTGCCCTACTCCTTGGCCTTGTTTTGTAATTGCTGTTCGCGAAGAAGTAATAAACAACCAACCCGAAATTATTCAATCGATTTTACAAATCATTAACCAAACTACTACAACTTTTAAAAATATCCCAGCCATTGATAATCAACTTGCTGAAAAATACCACCAAAAACTAGAAGACATTCAAGAATGGCTAGCACTTACTGACTGGTCACAAAAAAATATAGATGAAAATTTGTTAAACAATGTTCAAAAACAGTTATTTCAACTTAAAATCATTGATAAAATAGGTACTTTTGAGGAAATTGTAAAAACATTCTAGATTTTACCTTTTTTAGGTTAGTATGATAAACTTTAAAAACATTTCATTTACTCAAATTAGAGAAAGTCTTCGGGTCAAAAAACCTTGGGACGATATGATTATATTTGTTTTGAATGTTTTAATTGCAATTCCTTCATTCCTTATTGCCCACGAAAACCTAATTGAACTCAACTGGCCATTTAATTTAGACCGAATCTTAATTTTCATTGGCCTTATTTTAATGATTCAATTGATCTTACGTTTATTACGTACCATCATTATCATTTGTGTTTTTGTTTATATTT
>JAHEBK010000134.1 GCA_024642295.1 Flavobacterium sp.
ATTCGAATTCAATAATTTCATAACTATCAAAGTCAACACCTTCTTGATTTTCATGAGAATAGAAAGCAATAACATCATCTCCTTTAAAGATGGCTTGGTTTTCGCCTAAATCCATAATTAATTCAACCAACTCAGGGTTTGGTAGGAAAGAAGCGTTAATCATCACATTTTCTTCTAATTCCACCATTGGATATTTATCAGACAAGTATTCCTCCGTCAATGTAGTGGTAGTAGAACCCAAATACATTTCCCATTTTTGACGAATCGTTACAATTCCGATTAAAATATCAGCAACGGGACGTGTAAAAGTAAAGGGCAATAAAGCATTTCGAGAAGGTCCGTCAAAAAGGATGTAGTTCATATTAATCTATATTTTATAAAATTATGAAAATGCATTTATGCATAGACGTTGAGCTAGAAGGGACAGAAGGGACAGAAGGGACAAGTCGCGACTTGTCCGTACTTGTCCGTACTTGTCCGTACTTGTCCGTACACCATCCAGCGGTGCCAAAGTTACAAAGTTTCAAATAGCTACCATAAAAAAAGCCTCGCAAATTGCGAGGCTTTCTATATTTTGAAAACAAATTAAAATTATTTAATATGTTTAGCGTATTTAGTTTTGAATTTATCAATACGACCTGCAGTATCGATAAGTTTGTTTTTACCTGTGTAAAAAGGGTGAGAAGTTCTAGAAATCTCCATTTTTACAACTGGATATTCAACACCTTCGTGAATGATTGTTTCTTTAGTATCTGCAGTTGATTTAGTGATAAAAACGTCTTCGTTTGACATGTCTTTAAAAGCAACTAATCTGTAATTCTCTGGGTGTACACCTTTTTTCATCTTGTAATTTTTTTATTGTTTGGCTATAATTTGCTTTGAAGCTTTTCTTTTTATTGAAAAGGTATAAACGCCTTATAACTTTTTAATTATATTGTTTTATTTGAGGATGCAAAAATACAATTATTTTTCAATAAACAAATCTTTGTATGGTTATTTTTTATTAAATCGTAAAAACTAAATTTTACCCTATCATAAATTGGGAATTGTTATATTTGCAGATAAAAAAAAACTACAACCTAATGATTAATGAAATCATAAAAAGAAACGGACTTACCTATGGTCTTATTACAGGAGTCATTTTATCTTTAATTACTACTATAATGTACTTAATCGATTTAGAATTATTCATTGCTTGGTGGACAACTCTTTTAAGCTTCTCAATTTTCATCATCATCCCGATGATAGCAATTGTAAAGACTAAGACCGAATTGAAAAATATTTTCCCGTTTAAAGATGCCTTTACTACCTATTTTATTTGTGCTTTAATTGGGTTACTGATTTCAGTGGGATTCAAAATGGTTTTATTTAATATTATTGATCCATCTGTCAAGGATTCTTTATTAGAATTAACCGTTAATTATTTAAAAAGTACTTCCGCAAAATTTGGCGTTCCAGAATCTTCTTTGAACGAAATGATTGAAAATTTAAAAAAAACAGATCCTTTTTCTATTGTTGAACAATTAAAAGGGGCTGTGGTCAATCTTTTTTTCTGTGCTCTATTAGGATTAATTATGGCGGCTTTTTTTAAATCAAAACCTACCTCACAAGATAACTAATGAATTTATCTATCCTTATTCCTTTATTAAACGAGGAAGAATCATTAAAAGAATTATATACTTGGATCATCAAAGTGATGGATGCCAATCAGTACACTTATGAAGTTATTTTCTTAGATGACGGAAGTACCGATCGTTCTTGGCAACTCATCGAAAGTTTTTCTAACGAAAACCCTAACATTAAAGGAATTCGTTTTATGAAGAACTTTGGTAAATCTCAGGCGCTTCATGCTGGTTTTGCCAAAGCACAAGGAGATGTTATTATTACAATGGATGCCGACTTGCAAGACAGTCCAGACGAAATTCCAGGTCTGTACAACATGATTATCGAAGAAAATTACGACTTGGTTTCAGGTTGGAAAAAGAAACGTTACGATTCTGTTGTGGCAAAAAACATTCCATCAAAATTATTTAATTGGGCGGCACGTAAAACCTCTGGTGTCCAACTAAACGATTTCAATTGTGGATTGAAAGCCTACAAAAATGTAGTAGTCAAAAACGTTGAAGTTTCCGGCGAAATGCACCGTTATATTCCTGTCTTGGCAAAAAATGCAGGTTTTGGAAAAATAGGTGAAAAAGTAGTAATTCACCAAGCAAGAAAATATGGTGAAACTAAATTTGGAATGGAACGTTTCATAAATGGTTTTTTAGACTTGATTACTATCTGGTTTTTGTCTAAATTTGGAAAAAGACCCATGCACTTATTTGGAGCTATTGGTTCCATCATGTTTTTTATTGGTTTTATTTCTGCAGGATTTATTGGGGTTTCAAAATTGTATCATATGTACAACAACATGCGATACACCTTAGTAACTAACAATCCTTGGTTTTATATCGCCTTAACTACCATGGTTTTAGGAACACAATTGTTCTTAGCAGGATTCTTAGGCGAAATAATTTTAAGAACTAAAAACAACGAAGAGCGATATAAAGTGGCAACTGTAGTCAATTTGTAATATGACTTTACCCCTGCTATCTACCGACAGTCAGAAAGAATCATAGAAAATAAAAACGAACTAAAAACTAACACATATACTAACAATGGAAATTAAAGAAAACATTTTAGAGTCAGTAAACGAATGGTTAACTCCTATTTTCGATTCCAAAACTCAAGCATCTGTAAAAGAATTAATTGCTGGTTCTCCAAAAGAATTAGAGGAAAGTTTTTATAAGAATTTAGAATTTGGAACTGGTGGAATGCGCGGAATTATGGGTGTGGGTAACAACCGCATCAACAAATATACTCTTGGAAAAAGCACACAAGGTCTTTCAGATTATTTGAATTCTGTTTTCCCAAATCAACCTATTAAAGCGGCTATTGCTTATGACTGTCGTCACAATAGTGATACCTTAGCAAAGGTTGTTGCTGATGTATTTTCGGCAAATGGTATTGAAGTGTATTTATTTTCTTCATTACGTCCTACTCCAGAATTATCATTTGCAGTAAAACATTTGGGTTGCCAATGTGGAATTGTATTGACAGCATCACACAATCCACCAGAATACAACGGTTACAAAGTGTACTGGGAAGATGGTGGGCAAATTGTTCCTCCAGAAGATGGTGCCATTATCGACGTGATTGAAAACTTGAATTACAACCAAATTAAATTTGAAGCAAACGAAAGTTTGATTCATTATATAGACACTGAAGTTGACAAAGCTTTTATTGATTCTACAGTTGCAAATGCTAGTTTTAATACTCCGGCTGCAGCCAAAGACAATTTAAAGATTGTTTTTACTTCGTTACACGGAACTTCAATTACTTTGGTTCCTGAAACTTTAGCACAAGCAGGATACAAAAATGTAAGCATTGTTGCGGAACAAGAAAAACCAGATGGAAATTTTCCAACAGTTAAATCTCCAAACCCTGAAGAGCCAGAAGCATTAGCAATGGCGATTGAATTAGCTAATAAAACGAATGCGGACATCGTAATTGGTACAGATCCTGATTGCGACCGTTTAGGTGTAGCTGTTCGTAACAATGAAGGTGAAATGACTTTGTTGAACGGAAATCAATCGATGATATTGATGACTGCCTTTTTATTAGAAAAATGGAAAAACGAAGGAAAAATCAATGGCAAACAATTTATTGGTTCTACCATTGTTTCTACTCCAATGATTATGGAATTAGCAACGGCTTATGATGTAGAATATAAAAGTGGTTTGACAGGTTTCAAATGGATTGCAAAAATGATTAAAGATTTCCCTAACCAGCAGTTTATTGGTGGTGGTGAGGAAAGTTTTGGATATATGGTAGGTGATGCTGTTCGTGATAAAGATGCTGTTGCGGCAACTTTATTGATTTGCGAAGTAGCAGCACAAGCTAAAGCCAAAGGAAGCTCTGTTTACAATGAGTTATTGCAACATTATGTAGATTTTGGTTT
The DNA here is from genome assembly GCA_024642295.1 of Flavobacterium sp. GTDB lineage: Bacteria > Bacteroidota > Bacteroidia > Flavobacteriales > Flavobacteriaceae > Flavobacterium. The sequence continues at coordinate 4,004 of JAHEBK010000134.1, forward strand.
CTACAAAGAACATTTGATTTCACTTACTAAAAAAGGCATGGACGGATTGGCAGAAATCAACCAAATGATGGTCGATTTACGTCAAAACCCAATGAAAGAAATCAGTGGACAACGCGTGGTTATGGTGGAAGATTACAAATCATCTGTTGCCAAAAACCTATTGACAAATGAAGAGGAAGTTATCAATATGCCAAAAGCAGATGTATTAATTTATTATACTGAAGATGGTTCTAAAATTTGTGCTAGACCAAGTGGAACAGAGCCTAAAATTAAATTTTACATCAGTGTAAACACAGCATTAGATGCTGTTGAAAACTATACGAAAGTAGAAGCTCAATTGAACGAAAAAATAAAAAGCATCATTGCAGGAATGCAATTGAACTAATGTTTAGATTTTTATATCTTAATGTAAAAACCCGACTGAATTCAAAATTAGTCGGGTTTTATTTCGAAAATACCCATAGCTGATGATTCATTTCAAAAAAATATTCTCATTTATAATTCCTTATAAAAAGTACGCTTATTTAAACATTTTTTTTAATGTTTTATATGCACTTTTCAGCACTCTTTCTTTTATGTCATTAATTCCGATGATGCAGGTTTTATTTGACCAAACTAAAAGAAATACGACAGAACCTGTTTATACTGGAATATGGGAATTTAAAAGCTATGCTGAAAATTATTTGAGTTATTTTATTACCAATACAACAGAAACTTTTGGTGTAGCACACACATTAAGTATCATGGTAGCGGTTATCATTGTTATTTTTTTATTGAAAAATTTAAGTGATTATTTGGCGATGTTTTTTATTACTTTTTTAAGAAATGGGATTTTGAGGGACATGCGTAATGCGATGTACAAAAAAACAATTGATTTACCACTAGCCTTTTTCTCCGAAAAAAGAAAAGGCGATGTAATTTCACGTATTTCGGCAGATGTGAACGAGGTACAAACTTCCTTTTTATCGGTTCTTGAACTGATTGTCAAAGAACCGCTTACTATTATTTTCACTATCATTGCAATGCTGAGCATCAGTGTTAAATTGACTTTATTCGTCTTTGTTTTCATTCCTGTTTCTGGTTACGTCATCTCAGTAATTGGAAAACAATTAAAGAAAAAATCTACTAGAGCACAACAAGAACAAGGAATCTTCCTTTCTACTATTGAGGAAACTTTAGGAGGATTGAAAGTGGTAAAAGGGTATAATTCAGAAAACTATTTCAATCGTATTTTTCAAGAATCAACACAACGTTTTTTTACTTTATCAAACAGCATTGGCAACCGCCAAAATCTAGCTTCTCCAACGAGTGAATTCATGGGAATTATGGTTATTGCTATTTTATTATGGTACGGTGGACATATGGTTTTGATTGAAAAAAGCTTAAACGGCGCTTCTTTTATTGCTTATATGGGA
>JAHEBK010000135.1 GCA_024642295.1 Flavobacterium sp.
GCCATATTACTTTTGTTCCTAATTCTCTAGCTCTATTATAACATTTTAAATAGGATGACCTAACGGAACTTTGGAGTAATAAGTCAGGTTGTGCTTCATATACAAATCCTCCATTTCCAGCAGCAACTGTTTGCATGGTAGAAAACCCTCTTCCAATAACGTTTCTATCATCAGGGGTTATGTCTAATACATTTGCTGTTGGATTATATGTTTTGTTAAATGAATTTCTAAGAAAATGGCCGTTTCTGGTGGTTATATATATATTATCTCCAAAGGGATTGTTATTGTTTGTTCCATATCTGCTTTTAGCATATTCAATGGACTTTTCAATATAACCTGGACCGTAATGCCTCAAAGGATCAGTATTGCTTGTTGCTGCATAGTCATTTACCAGTACCAGTCTCAAATTTGATGCCATCTTACTATATTGATTAAAATTTCTTAATTGGTAAGTGAGGCTTTGTAGGGTATTTCCAGAATAGATAATATTTTGAAGTGATCCTATAAAAAAGTAGTCTTTAGATGCTATAGCATTAAGAATTGTTGTTGCTTCGGTATCGCTTACCATTGCCATGTTTAACCAAACACCATCCAAATTCTGGCGAACAAATTCCCAATCGCTTAAGTTTACACTTGCTAATTGACCTGTTTGAGCAGGATTAATAACAACATCAGGTCGTTTTAGATTTGGATATAATCTTGGGCTACTAGAAGGGGTTTCGGTGACCACTTGTGCAGTGCCAAAATAAAAACACATTTGAAATAATAATAAGAATGATTTATTTTTCATTCTTAGAAATGTGAAGTTTTTTGAATTCATTTTTAGTTTTTAATTATTTTTTTAGTTACACCATTAATTTGTAAGAGATAAGTACCAGTAGGGTATTTTTTTAAATCTACAATATTGGAGTTCCCTTGATTTAGTTGAGCACCTTGAATTGTATATAGTGTCCATTTAATTTCAGTATCAATTCCAGAAATAGTTATACTATCTTTAGTTGGGTTAGGATAAATAGCGATGTTATCTTTTGTTATCTCATCTACGGATAAAATAGTACAACCAGCATTTAATTTAGTGCTATAAGTAGCACTTGTTTGTATGTTTAAATAAATACCTTTTAAATTTATTGTAGGATTACTACTGGAAGCGGTACATTCATTGAATCTTAGTTTTAATCCAATCACTTCATCTCTTTTCTCTGGAGCAATATTTAGTCTTATTTTACTACTGTCCGAAGGGTCATATATTCCTAAGGAGGTTTCTCCATCATTTTTATCCATAACAATAACTTCAGCAGGCGAACCTGTAAAGTCTAAATTTATAAAATTGAACTCTCCCCAAACTTGTCTTTCAAACGAAAGCGTGTAATCAACATACTCTTCGTTTGCATCCGAATCTTTTGAAAATGAAAAAGAATTGCTGTGGTCTATTGCGTCTGCTGGATTTGAGCCGTTTCCAGTAATAGATGAAAAACTTAAATTCCCATTAGTACTTAATGTTGCTCTGGAATCTACATTAACTTCAAAATCTGCAAGAGTAACAAAGCTAGTTCTACCAGTATCGTCAGCCGAAGATGGGTTAAAATTAATATTGATATCTGGCGCAGAATAATCAAAAAACTTGACGCTACTATTTAAACCACCATCTGGTTGATTTGCAAAATAATGTATGTAAAGCATGTTGTCTTTTAAGAAATAACCTGTTGATGTTCTGTTTTTTAATGCATTTAAAGAGGATGCTTTAGGAATCGTTAAAGTAGTTCCAGACGGAACATTAGGATACCCAGCGATAATATGGTCATTCTGTCTCGTTGTCCATTTGAATTCAGATCTTAAACGATTTGGTATTTCGTGATATTGAACGAAGTATGTCAAATTTTGATCTAAAATGATAGGTTGTTGTAAATCCCAACCTCTTCTTAAAACATCAAAAGCCGCAGGCCCATCAGATCTTAAAGAATAGACAAACCTACTCTCTTCATCTCCTCCTTGACCCCAGCCAGCCCAATTTTGTAATATTGTATATCTAGTATCTGTTGTAATGTAAGCATTCCAGCTAGGTATAAGTGTCGCTTTACTTAAGTCAGGAGGTAGATTAAGCTCTTGGTTATAAATTCTATCACGATAAGCAGGATTACCTAAATTAGTATTGATTACCCTAGGCGTCATTCTGCCTCCTGGGATATTTGTTATGGAACCATCTTCATCAATCCAACCTGAAACATAACTGTACGAACGTGAAGGATCTTCAACGTCAGATAATCGATTGAAATTTACGCGACTATTAAGTGGTACATTTTCAAAAGTAACACCAGATGATGTGAAGTTGGGATATTTTCCACTGGACTGTCTTGTTCCAATACAAATTTCATCAGGAGTATCAAAGTCAGCTAAATGAATGTTTTTAAAATCGGTTGAGCCATTATACATTTGTGCACCAAGTATTTGAATGCCTGGTCTGTGGTAACTTTCTGGTCCTGTATTTTCGTTTCTTCCTACAAATAATGTGTTTTCAACATAGGCATTGAATGACAGGAATGCCATAAAGTTTCCTTCTCCAATGCTTCCATTAATAAACGTATTATTAACTCCAGCTCTTGTCCAAATACAATTTCTACTTTTAAAGGTGGTAAAATTTTTAAAAACGTGTTTTAATGTGTCTCCATTTACATCTAATAATGGATGTTGGTTGTTAATTTTAACTTCACGATTTGAAACAATCATGTCTCCCTCAATCATAATTCCTCTTTGGGTATTGCTGTGCGCTCTGTTTCCGTCAAATTCAAGAAGAGGAAACTTACGAGGAGAATAACTTGCAGGTTTTGCACCTGTTCTTAAAACAGTGGTGACAGGGATTAACCAATATCCTGCACCTTCAGAGCCTGCAGCTGCATTTCCAATAAATCGGTTGTTTGGGTTGGTAATCCAGAAGGTTGCAGGTTCTTCGGCTTCTATTGGTTCTAAAGCATCAGTTACAGCTGCTCTTCTAGTAAAAACTCCTAAATTGTTTTTAAAAATGTTTAATTCTTCGTCACCATCTTCAATAAAGAAACCATGTCCAACGTGATTATAAGCAACCACACCTTCAACAAGTGCTCTATTTGTTCCATGTACTACGACGGCTCTGTTTGAAGATTCTCGAATACTACAATTTTTAATATATTGTCCGTTTACGTCACCTGCTATATGCCAATGAAAAGGATATCGTCCTATTTTTCCTCTTTGACCTACCGTTTTGAACTCTACCCCTTCAATATGCGCTTGTGATCCTACCATTACCATAACACTAGCATTAAATCCTGCATTTGCTCCTGGAACTACGGTTCCTTGTATTTTCAAATTTCGTGTTAGTAGCCCTACTTCTGCACGCTGATCCATTACCATGGTGCCATTTTTATAGTTTAATAGCTTTCCAAAATGCATATAGGTAAGATTTTTGTCTATCGAAATCTCTGTCCCATTAATTCCAGTGATAGTGACTACTTCGGCATTTTGAGGAGCATAATCTGTAGATGCAATAACAATTTCGTCTCCGATTTCCCAATCTACAGCTTCTTTTAAGGTAATGGTGTTTTTTCCTATGTCAGCAGTAGCATTTAGTTGCGTCCAAGACTTTTTTGGTTTACCATGTAATTCTATTTGTCCTCCCATCATGGCTACCAGCATTTTTCTTTCCATAGAAGTTCCAGGAATTGTTTCAGCAGGATTATCTCCATATAAAACGATTCTTCCGGTCAATAGGTAGGGCTCTGTTTCTGTACCCCATTCTAGATATGAATTTGCTCCCATAACCATTACATAAGCCGATCTAAGGAGTATGTTTTGACTAATATCTACAATAAGTTTTCCGTTAATAGTGATTCCTGATAGGTTGACATTTTCATCTAAAACGACAACTGAATTTGCTGGAATATTTACAGTATCTCCAGTAGTAGGCTTTACGCCACCAACCCAGGTACTCGCCTCAGACCATTTAGCTATTCCTGAAATATTAGAACCTACAGGGGTACTAACAGTAGCTGTTGCTATAGAGGTTATCTGAGCATTTATTTTTATTACGCTTGATAAAAGGAGTGTTACTATTAATATTGTTTTTTTCATAGCACCAGTTTTTAAAGGAAAATAATGATTATACCACACGTCTTTTTGTCCTTCTCCAATAGTTTTAAGGTTTTTGAAATAGTTGACTTTAATTGTAATCATAAATTCTATTTTGTTGTTTTAGATATTAGAAATCGCCATCACTTAAAGCAGTCTGTAGAGAAAACTTCAAGTATAAATGGCGATTGTGTTATTATTTAAGTTAACTGTTTACTTTTTTACTAACTTATCCATTATCTGTGGACTACATAGATCGTCAATAGTCTATTTTTAAAGGCCTACTATGGATATCCTGCTTATTTTTTTATTGCTTCCTTGTGGATTTATAGTTAGAATTAGTACATGTAATTTAGTTCTTAATTATTTTTTTAGTTACACCATTAATTTGTAAGAGATAAGTACCAGTAGGGTATTTTTTTAAGTCTACAATATTGGAGTTCCCTTGATTTAGTTGAGCACCTTGAATTGTATATAGTGTCCATTTAATTTCAGTATCAATTCCAGAAATAGTTATACTATCTTTAGTTGGGTTAGGATAAATAGCGATGTTGTCTTTTGTTATTTCATCAACGGATAAAGAAGTACAACTTGAATTTAATTTAGTGCTATAAGTAGCTCTTGTTTGTATATTTAAATAAATACCTTTTAAATTTATTGTAGGATTACTACTGGAAGCGGTACATTCATTGAATCTTAGTTTTAATCCAATCACTTCATCTCTTTTCTCTGGAGCAATATTTAGTGCTATTTTGCTACTGTCCGAAGGGTCATATATTCCTAACGAGGTTTCTCCATCATTTTTATCCATAACAATAACTTCAGCAGGCGAACCTGTAAAGTCTAAATTTATAAAATTGAACTCTCCCCAAACTTGTCTTTCAAACGAAAGTGTGTAATCAACATACTCTTCGTTTGTATCAGAATCTTTTGAAAATGAAAAAGAGTTGCTGTGATCTATTGCGTCAGCTGGATTTGAGCCGTTTCCAGTAATAGATGAAAAACTTAAATTTCCATTGGTACTTAATGTTGCTCTGGAATCCACATTTACTTCAAAATCTGCAAGAGTAACAAAGCTTGTTTTACCAGTATCGTCAACTGAAGAAGGATTAAAATCAACATTGATATCTGGTGCAGAATAATCAAAAAACTTGACACTAGTATTTAATCCAGCATCACCATTTGTTGCAAAATAATGTATGTAAAGCATGTTGTCTTTTAAGAAATAACCTGCTGATGTTCTGTTTTTTAATGCATTTAAAGAGGATGCTTTAGGAATCGTTAAAGTAGTTCCAGACGGAACATTAGGATA
>JAHEBK010000136.1 GCA_024642295.1 Flavobacterium sp.
TTGGGATTAAACAAGATAAAAGTCATCTTGATAGATCAATAAAAATCTGGAAAGAAATGGTTGTTCAAACTTATAATGAGTTGAATCATAATGTTAATCTTATTTTAGATAATCCTGAAAATGTATATTGGGATTCCGTATCAAAGTCATGGTATGTGTCTAGTTTAGGTGGAGAAGAAGTAACCTTGGCTAAAGACGGTTACGGTTGGTTGACAAAAATTGATGAAAATGGGAATATTGTTGCTAATAGATGGATTGAAGGTTTAAATGCTCCTACAGGTATGGCTTCCTACAAGAATTTTTTATATGTTGCCGATAGAGGAGAGGTAGTAAAAATTGACATCAATAAAGGTGTAATTATCAAAAGAATTGAGCTTCCAAAATCAAGGTTTTTAAATGATGTCGCTATGTCTGAAAGTGGTGATTTATATGTTTCAGACACCTATACAAATACGATTTTTAAAATTGGTCAAAATGACAAACCAACAGAGTTTTTGAATTCAACCGAATTAGAGAATCCGAATGGTTTGTGGGTAGATAAAAATGATTTAATAGTGGCTTCATGGGGACCTATGACTAATGAAGCAACTTTTGAAACTAGTAGAAAAGGAGGTCTTCTAAAAATTGATATTAGTTCTAAGAAAATTAGTCCAATTACAAAGGGGCCAGTCGCTAATTTCGATGGTGTTGTAAAGTATAAAGGTGACTTTTATGCGACAGACTGGACTGGAGGGCGTTTATTAAAAATCACTGAATTAGGTGAAGTTACAGAAGTTTTAACTGGTTTTTGGCAATTTGCGGATTTAGGAATCGATGTAGAAAAAGGAAAAATTATGATTCCTGAAATGAGCAAAAACAGATTTATTACATTGAAACTGAATTAAAATAATCTTCTCAAACGATTAACGAAGATTTGTTTTAAAATTTAAGAATGCACTTGTAAATTTATTTTTCAAGTGCATTTTTTTGTTAAGACAGGGACTACAATTGGAAGTGCCGTATAAATTATGATTTAGAAAAAAAATAAAATATTAGAATTTTAGAAAAAAAACTAAATAAAATCTATATTTTTGAATTGTATGAGGATTTTATAGGAATATTAAATTTATAATGTTTTGTTTAACCAAATGGATGAATTAGAAGCTGTTTTAAAATTGAAATTAGGAGACAAAGAGACTTTGAACTTTTTTTTCAACAAATATTACAATCGGTTAATCGCTTATGTGATGACTTATAATCAAGATATTTTTTTCGCGGAAGATATTGTGCAGCAGGCATTTGTCAAGTTTTGGTTAAATAGAGCTAAATTAGATGAAACAAGAAGTCCTAAAAATTATTTATATACAATAACTTTCAATCTTTATGTTGATGCTGCTAAAAAAGCAGATAAAGAGCGTCAGTGTTTTTATGAAGTTTGGAAAAGATCTTTAGATGAAACGATACAAGAAGATGATACTATTTTTGAAGATCGTATCCATAAGATGAATACAATCTTAAGTACATTACCTCCTAAATGTAAGAAAATAGTTCAACTTAATAAAGTTGAAGGGGTCAAATATAGAGACATAGCATTGCAATTAGATATTTCAATAAAAACGGTTGAATCTCAAATGAGAATTGCCTTTCAAAAAATAAGAAAAGAATTTTGTTAAGTTATAATATTTTAAGTACTGGTCAAAATTTAATGTCGTATTTTTGAACAATAAAAAAAAATCTATCATTTCAGGCAATAAAAAACATAGTAGTAAGACTTCTCAACTTATAGAACCTCATATTTATTATATGGTTTTAAAAAAAACACACAACATTGATTCTTTATTGTTACTTAGCATAAATCTGGAGTGAAAATTGTTACTATATTTTTTATACTGGAGTTCAGTAAAGTTTAGGACTTCTTTTTTTAAAAAATGGTTTAAAAAAAACTTAAAAAGTTTAAGTTTTTTTCTATTTTATGGTATTAGATATTAGTCTAACTAATTTTATAAATATAATTATTATGATCAAGTTAATAAAAATTGATTCTAAGTCAAGAATTCCAAAATATTTACAAATCGTTGATTCAGTAATACAAAATATTAAACTTGGAAATATTGAAATTGATGATCAAATGCCGTCAATTAATTTATTTAGTGAAGAATTTATTATCTCAAGAGATACTGTTGAAAGAGCTTATAGTGTATTAAAGGAACGCAATATTATATATTCTGTTAGAGGTAAAGGATTTTATATTGCGAAAACGAAACTAATTGCCAAGATTAATGTTTTGTTTCTTGTTAATAAGTTGAGTTCTTATAAAATGAGATTTTATAATTCATTTATAGAAAGTGTTGGACCAAATTGTCATTCTGATTTACATATTTATCATTGTGATGAATCTTTGTTTGTGAATTTAATTAATAAGTATAAATCTTCTTATGATTATTATCTCATTATGCCACATTTTAAAGATGCCTCGCTTCAGCATGTGACTTATACTGAAAAAGCTTTAATGGCATTAAAAAGTTTACCGCAAGACCGACTTATTTTAATGGATAATATTAACATTCCAGAAAGCGACGATGTGAACGCAATTTATCAGGATTACGAAGAGGATATTTTTGATGCTTTAACAAGTGGGATTGATAAAATTTTAAATTATAAAAAGCTCATCTTAATTTATCCAGAACAATCAGTTTATCCTTATCCTAAACGTATATTGTATGGATTTAAAAAATTTTGTGTTAGTAATAATTTAGAGTATGAAGTACTTGATGTTGTTTTTGACGACATGATCTTAAGGAGAGGTGATTTGTTTATTACAATTGAAGAGTCAGATCTAGTTATGTTAATTAAGCTTGTACGAGAGAATGAATTTCAACTAGGAAAAGAAGTAGGAGTTATTTCATATAATGACACTTCTTTAAAAGAATTATTTGGAATAACTGTTGCCTCTACAGATTTTAAAGAAATGGGAGAATTAGCAGCTCAAATGATTCTTGAAAACACTAGAGGAAGAATAAAATTGCCTTTTCACCTTATTGAAAGAGAATCTTTATAATCATATTTTTTATAAATTTTGACACTGTCTCAGAAAGAGTGCAGTTGAAACGTTTATTTCTTTTTATAAATCGCCCAATCAAATATTGCTTTAGCATTTTCTTTGGAATAAGAATAGAGACCAAAATAGGCACCAATGTAGCCACCCGCAACTTTAGAACTTAAATGTTTGACATCTAATTTGTCTCCTATAGTTTTCCAATATACGTTGTCAAAACTATAATAAAATTGATATGCTTTTTTATCCGAGGATATTTTTAAATAGATGTTTTCGTTTGGGTTGAAATTAGTAAGCTCTAGAGTTTTAATTTCCTCAACTGCTGATGAAATAGATATGTAATATTTGTTTGATAGTTGTTTAATAACGCATTTATAAAAGAAATTTTCATTTTGAAAGGCCACAATACCAGCTTCTAAATTTTTTCCAGTCTCTAATTGAAGTGAAGTGCTAAATTCTGCTTGTGCATGTTGTTGCCTTCTGCCAATAAATGCAGGATTGCCTTTTTCATTTATAGGTACATTATTAGCAGTAATCTCTAACTTTCCATCTTTTAAAGTATGCCAATTATGTTGAGGAGTTCTTATAAAATTCCATTCATTTTTCAATTTTGAGTTGTCAAATTGATCTACCCAATTGGCGGAATACTCACTGAATGATTGTTTTTTAAGTGCAACAATCGGTAGATTTATTTTTTTTGGAACAGCTTCCCCTGGTTTTAAAATTATAGGCCATTCGCCACTCCAGTCAACGTTTTGGATAAAAGTCTCACGTCCAGTGTTATAATAATCACCTTCATAAGGTTGGCATCCTAAGTACACGGCTATCCAGTCTCCTTTTTTAGTTTCAACAAAATCAGCATGACCGGTACTAGTGACTACAAAATCACGATTTTCTGGTAAATCTTTTTGCGTTAAAATAGGGTTTTTTTCATAAGATTCATAAGGTCCAAAAATAGAATTACTTTTGAAAACTACTTCAGAATGATTGTAACCTGTGCCACCTTGTGCACATATTAAATAATAAGTGTTGTTTTTTTTAAATAGGTGAGGGCCCTCAACCCAAATAGGCTTTTGACTTATGTCGGTTCCACCATTCACAATTTCTACTTTTTCACCAATTATTTTTTTTAGGTTCAGGTCGTATTCCTGTATCCAAATGGATCGATGTCCGCCATATAGCGGCTTTCCATCTGCTACAGCACCATTGTATAAAATATAAGACTTTCCATTGTCATCAAAGAAAAATTCGGGATCTATTCCTTTAATTTCTGGTAACTTAATAGGGTCTGACCACGACTTCTTTGGATTGTCTGTAGTAACATAAAAGTTACCGCCATTTTCTCCAATAAGAGTTGTTATCAAGTAAAAGGTTTTATTGTAATACCGGATACTTGGTGCGTAAATACCACCAGACATACCTTCAGTTGTAAGATTGAGTTGTGATTTTCGGTCTAAGACATGTCCAATTTGTTTCCAGTTGGCCAAGTCTTTGCTATGAAAAATGGGAACGCCAGGGAAATAAGAAAAAGAGGAATTAACCAAATAGTAATCGTTATCAACCCTACAAATACTTGGATCAGGATAAAACCCTTCTAATATTGGATTTTGCACCTGTGAAATAGCTGTTGAAGATATCAAACAAAAAACAAAGACTTTGTAAAAAAGTCTTTTAATTTCAAATGTTGGTTTGTATTTATTTTCCATTATTTATCCCTGTAATTTGTGATACCAATTTAAAAAAACCTTTTTTCCTTTTAGAATTAATTCCCCAATCAACAGGAACACTTTGATAGCCTTCCTCAAAATTGGTTTCTCCAGGAAACCTAAAATCTAAATAACCCCATGAAACATAACTTTTTATGGATGTTGTGAAATTGTTATTGGGTTTATCAAAATCAAAGTGATCATCTTCATTATTTACAATAGGCATTTTTTTGTTTCCTAATGCTTTACGAGTGTCATCAGCCAATTGCAGTAGGCGTTCTGGATTTTTTGCGCCATTGCCATGTAAAAGGATATAATCAGATACATCTATAACATTTTTAGTGGGTACGGTGCAACCGCTAAAACTTGTAGTTACTAAATAACGATATCCATTTTTTTGGTTGTTTTTTACCATACTTATAAGTTCATGGACACGATTTGGGAACAAAATATCATGGTTATACAGTCCCCCTGAGTGAGATTCATTACATATTTCAATTAGTACATTTCGATACCCTTTTTCATGAAGCCAATTTATAACATTATTTGTTGCGTTTTTTACAGCCTTTTCATCTGTTAGATATTCATCTTGTCTAAATAGAATAAGCCTAAAACAACTACCATTTCTAGCTCATCTGCTTTTTTTAGAATTTTGTCTAATCGT
>JAHEBK010000137.1 GCA_024642295.1 Flavobacterium sp.
GTACCGCTTGCGCACCATCAATCAAAATTGCAGCGCCAACAGCATGTGCTTTTTCAATCATGTATTCAATTGGGTTGATGGTTCCCAAAGCATTTGAAATATGATTAACAGTAACGATTTTGGTTTTATCCGATACTAATTTATCGTATTCTGCCATGATCAATTCCCCTTCATCGTTCATAGGAATCACTCTGAGTGTCGCTCCTGTTTTTTCGCAAAGCATTTGCCAAGGCACAATATTACTATGGTGTTCCAATGAAGAAACCACCACCTCATCACCAGGTTTTAATATGGCTGCAAAACCATTGGCAACCAAATTAATTCCAAAAGTAGTTCCTGAAGTAAAGAGCACTTCATGAGCATGTTCCGCATTAATATGTGCTTGTACTTTCCCACGAGATACTTCATACGCGTCAGTAGCCAACTGGCTTAACGTATGTACACCACGATGAATATTGGCATTAATTTCTTGGTAGTATTGGGCTATTGCATCAATTACCAATTGAGGTTTTTGAGAAGTTGCTCCATTATCGAAATATACTAAAGGTTTTCCGTTTACTTTTTGAGAAAGAATAGGAAAATTTGCTCTTGTTTTTTGTATGTCTAACATAATTATTTAGAAAAATTCTAAATACAAAAGTACTAATTCTAAATTGTTTTAGACACGAATTCACGAATTTTTAGGATATAATTAGTTCCGTTTTAAAAATGAATGCGTTGAAAAAGGGGCTTTTAAAAATATTACGAAATAAAATTGTTTGGAACACTAATTCCGTCCTTCGGTTAACCAATTATTTTTGAATTTTGAACAAAATCAAAATAAACCTACATTATGCATTGAAAAACAGATTCTTAAATTTTCATATCATAAAATCTGCAGATATCTGCGCCTATAAAATCAAAAATCCTAATGCGGTTTCTGAGATAAATTTCATTTAAACAAAAAAAAGGGTTCCAAAAAGCTAAAACTTTAGGGAACCCTTTTTGTGAAAATATATATTCTTTGTAAATCTATAAAAACTACATATTAGACAACCATCCTTGAGGATTAGCATAAGTGGTGTTTTGCAACAATAAAAACTTGATGACCGTTTTCCCCGTTTCTCCACTGGTTCTTACACGACCTAGACTTTGTTTTATACTTACCTTATCTCCCTTGTTTACAGATACCGAACTTAAATTTTGATACACCGTAAAGTAATCTCCATGCTGAATCATCACCGCTTTATTGACAGGTGATAAAATCATGACACTTGCCACCTCACCACCAAAAACCGCTCTAGCATTAGCCCCTTGTTCCGTTGTGATTTCAACACCACTATTATGAATAACTAATGTATTGTAGATTGGATGCGCTTGATCTCCATAACCTAGGGACACAAATCCTTTTTCTACTGGCCAAGGTAAACTTCCTTTATTGGCTCTAAAATTATCTGCAATGATTTTCGATTCTGGTGTTAACTCAATTCGAGAGGAAGACACCTCAGAACGAGAAACAACAGGCGCTTTGACTTCTTCTACTGGTACTGCTTTTTTAGACGATTTTGAAGATTTTGAAGCACTTTCTGCCGCAGCAGCGGCTTTTGCCTCTGCTAACGCTTTTGCTTTCTCGGCAGCGGCTTTTCTATTCGCCTCGGCAATGGCTTCACGAATCAATCTGTCTATTTGACGGTCTATGTTTTTAGACTCGCTTTGTTTTTTTCGAATCTCAGATACGATTCGGTTTTTATCTTTTTTAATCGAGTTAACTAACTTTTCTTGTTCGATTTTTTCTATTACAAGTGAAGCACGTTCTTTCTTATTTTCTTCAAGAAGTTTTTGTTTGGCTACTTTTTGTTCGTTTAATTTTTTATTAAAAGCAATTAGTTCTAATGATTTCCCTTTTATTTCTTCGCCTTGGGCTTTTCTGAAATTAGTATACTGTTTCAAATATTGCACTCTTTTGAAAGCTTGTAAGAAATTTTCAGAAGACAAAATAAACATGGCGCGACTTTGCTCTGAACGGCTTTTATAGGATTGTACTATTTTTTTAGCATAATCATCTTTTAAAACTAACAATTCCTTATTAAGTTTGTTAATCTTCAATTGATTTAAATACATATCATTAGCCAACAACCGCGTTTGCTTCTCAGTGGTACTGATTAAGTTTTCTTTCAGCCTGATTTTGTTTTTCTGAATCAAATACACATTCATCGCTGATTTTTCTTTGGATTGAACCGACTTTAACATCTTCTCATTATCCTTAATTTCCCTTTGAATTTGGGCTTTGCGCTGCTCTAACTTTTCTTGTTGAGAAGATTGACTCCAAAGGACAGAAGTCAAACACATAAAAACTAGGCTTAGAAAAAACTTTGGCATCTTGAAAATATATTTTTGCAAATTTAATTAATTAAAATTCTTTTGTAGCCATTTGGGACACTATATGGAAAAGAAAGTTCTTCATTAAAAGAAATAGAAGTATAATCCAAATTAATTTCAGTAATTCCCTTTTCCTGTACCGCATTTATTTGAACATTTGTTGGCATAATTAAAGCATTAAATAGGCTAAAATTTGCGTATTCAATTTGTATTTTTCTGGCTTTATCACTTTGTGCTACTTCTTGTTTTTTTAATTTAAAATTAGCGGCATCTATAAAGAACGTTTTTTGGGTCGTATTATTTGCTTTGTCATCTAATCGGTATAATTGATCAGCCATGGTTTGATTGTATTTCCCTTTTCTTAAATCATCCAGAGATTCACCTAGGAGCATGTTTTGGATTTTATCATAATTCAAATCAGCCCCCAACCATTGACTTAAGGTACTAAAATCACCTTCAAAATAAGTGCCTTTTATTTTTTCATAATAGCTCACCGTTGAAGGTGTAATCGATGCTTTGGCCATCGTTATTCCTAAAAAACGAATACTTACTAAGATTTGTTCGTCTTTTTTAATGCGGATTTCTGCTGTAACATTTTGTGATTGTTTTCCGTTGTCAAAACTAGCGTCAGACTTAATATAAACCGTTTTAAAATCGGCTTTGTTTTCATATAACTTATCAATTACCGCAATGGGTTTTAATCCGACAATGGGTGTTGCATCAGCATTTTGCACAAAGGTTTGCTTTGATTTGCAAGACACAAAAGCAAGACTGCTCATCAAAGTAAACATAAAAAAGGTTCTTTTAAAAAAAGAGGTTGTTGTCATTATTTGTTTTTTAATAATTGATTGGCTTTAGAGAAATAAAATTCCTTTTTAGCATTATCTCCTAAACCATTGTAGGCTTCTCCAAGTTGAATATTGTAATTAATTTCCAGATTCTTGTCTTCAACAACAAAATCCATACCCATTTCGAGCACTTCCTTCGCTTTTTTGAATTGTTTGAGTTGGTTGTATGCCAAACCTGAAAAATAATAAAATTGTGGTTGATTTGGAAAAAAATCAATTAAATCAGAGGCCTTTTTGGAAACCAAGTCAAATTTACCGGTCTCAATATAAACTTGAAGTAATAGTAAGTTATTTTCGATCTCAATTTTATCCTTTTTTTGATTAGAAAGTTCGTAGAATTTAATGGCTTTTTCCCATTCTTTTTTCGAATGATAAAATTTCCCTAGTTCTTTAGCAACATCTACTTCTGAATCGGTATCAAAATAACCAATAGCTTTCTCCAATTCACCCTCAAACTGCGGATTTGAATTGACAAAAATTAAAAATTCATTGAAAATACGGTGTTTGATTTTCGAATCCACTTTGGCACTACCCAAAACAATATTCATCGCTTTTACAGCCTTATCTCCGTCTTTATTTTCTAGATGGTATTTGAATAAACTCACCTGCGCCCACTCTGAAGTAGGAATTTCTTTTTCAAGTTGACGAGCGGTTTCTAAAACTTTTTCTACTTCATTATTCTTAGAATAATAATATATTAAGTTGACGTAATTCGATTCTTCTTTTGGATTTTTTTTAATTTGTTCCAAAAGGTTTTCAATCTCAGCATTTTGGTATTTTCCTTGAGATAAAATCTGAATTTTATAAGATTCACGTCGGTCTGACTTGCCTACAGTTTCATTTAATTCATTAATTAAAGCCAATGCTTTATCAAACTGCCCCGTATTCATGTATAAAGAAGTCAAATCTTCCTTGAACTTAGGGTCAAAAGTGATGAGTTTGTTGATAGTTGCAATTCCACCCACATAATCTTTAGTGGCATAATTGACATCGTAGATTCCTATCCAAAACCATTTATTAGTAGGGTCAATCTTCGTTGCTTTTTCAAAAGCGGATTGAGCATTTTTATAATCCTTTAATGCCAAATAATTTTTACCTAATTCAAAGTGAACAGTCGCATTTTCAGGCTCTAATTTCAAGCACTTTTCTAAAGAAAGAATGGCTTTATCATAATTTTCAATTCCTTTTTGCTTTAAGGCTTCATAAAAATGATCCTGAAATTTATCTTTATCGGTTGGCTTATAATTCATTTCTGTTTGTGCTAATACAATCGTAGCATTGCCAAGCAAAACAAAAAACAACAGCGATAAAACCGATTTTCTTATCATTTTATTGTAAACCACAAATTACACAAATTATCACAAATTTTGTTGTCAATAAAGTATAGCCACATACCTGTCTGCCAACAGGCAGGCTAAAGGATTATTAGAGAATGTAAGCTTTAAATATTGACTTATTAAGTCAACTCTATTTTCTATCTAAAGTAAAATCACCTCAATTCAAACTAAAACCTATGAACCGTGCCTGCATTGAGTAAAATCGAAATGTGTTTAAAAAAATTATTCTAAAACCGAATAATCTCCAATGCTAACACTCGTAAAATTACCATCAAAATTTACATGATTTCCTATCATGGCATTATCTAAATTGGCATTTTTAATATGAGCATGTGTTTGAATCAAACTGTTTTTGATAGTACTGCTAATGATATGAGAACCTTTTCCCAAAGATACATTAGGTCCAACAGTGGCATTAATTAAAACAACATCTTCCCCAATAAAACAAGGTGGAATAATTGTCGCGTTTTCTAATTTAGCATTTTGAGCTACTAAATTTTCTCCATCATCTTGTAAAAAGCCAAGCATTCTTGAATTGGTTTCAACCGTAACATTTTTATTTCCGCAGTCCATCCATTCGTCAACGCTTCCTGTTTTGAAAACTTTTCCGTTGGCCATCATCGCTTTGATACCATCGTTGATTTGGTATTCGCCACCATTTTGAATGTTGTTATCCAATACGCCTTGCAATTCTTTTTTCAAATCGCCTACCTCTTTGAAGTAGTAAATTCCAATAACCGCTCTATCGCTAACAAATTCCTTCGGTTTTTCAACCAATTCTACAATTTCGCTATTAGCGTTCAATTTTACCACACCATAAGCTTCAGGCTCAT
>JAHEBK010000138.1 GCA_024642295.1 Flavobacterium sp.
ACAATAGCAGTAATGTGTTATTTGTTTTCATAATCAATAGTTGTTTGTTTGTATGCTTTGTTTGTTTGTTTGAAAAAAAAACAGAGTGAACCATAATTAATAAAGCACTCTGTTTTTTTTAAGAATTCCTTAGTCTACCAAGCAGATGCTAAATAAGGAAATGAAGTGCTGAAAGATTTATCATTAGCATTTACATTATCTTTTGTAAGTCCTGGATTAGAAGTACCTGCTGATCCTCCAAAAATCAATAAAAGCTCCACATCAATTACGTCATCAGCTAAGGCTCTACCTGTTAATACATTCGCTCCGTCGAAGAAAGTAGTTTTTTTATTGGTTGCCACATTCAAAACATCTGTAGCCAATACACCTGTAAAAACAGCTGCCGTATGACCTAATGCATTAGTGGTATAACCCGAATTTAATGCTAACAATCTCGTTTGAAAAACCGATTGATAACTTGCGCCCATCATAGAAGGAATGGTATTGTTGAAATCATCTTTTGGCTGACCTGAAGCTACAAAAACAGTATTAATAGCGGGTCTACCCATTTGGTCTTGTTGTACATAAGTTCCTGAAAAGTCTGGAGCTTGAGTTCCATTATCATCATCATTATTACAACTTACAGTTCCCAATGCACAAACTAGTGCAATTGTTATTATAGAAAATTTATTTGTCTTCATAATTTCTTATTTTTTTAGAATTTAAATCGATTACTTATTGTTTTTTCTTAGTTTCAACCCAAGTGTTTAATGTAGTTGCTGAACCTAATTTAGATTTTGGTACTTCAATAACTACAGAAAGCACATTAGTTCCTGCGAATGTATCTGTACCAACTGCTTTAAATCCTGTAGCTGTCCCTCCAAGAATTGCTTGGTATTGCCCTAAATCAAAAAAGAAAGGATCGTCTCTTGGTCCTGCAAAAAATTTCATTCCATTTTCATTTGAAATAATTGCTGACTGACCGTATTTAGAAATTTCAACACTACCTGAAGCTTGAGTAGTACTTATGGTACTTGATTTCCCTTTTACTGATGGAGCATATGGCCCAAAGAAATACATTTTATCTCCTTTACGAACGGCTTGAATTACTAAATCTTCAACATTGTCTCCTGTATTGTCAATGTTTACTTCGATCATCACATTCTCATTAAAACTTGCTGCACCCGTTGCATTAGGACTTAATAATCCTTGGGTGTTTACTGCAAATACTAAATTGTTAGTGTCTTGTCCTTGGAAAGCGTAATAATCAGTGATATCTGATGCGTTTCCTGTTACTGATGGCGCATCGATATGATCCGCTGCTACTAATGTTAAACCCGTAACCGCCAAAAGCGATAGGCCTAAAATAATTTTTGTCTTTTTCATTTTGTAAAATTTTAAAGGTTATATTAGGATTTACGGGAACGGATGTCTTTTGGTTTTAAAAAAAGCATGAAAAATAAAAATAAACCACAACTAGTTGATTTACAATCTATTAAATTGAAGTTTTTTTTAATAAATATCTTTATAAAATACCTAATTGTATTAAACATAGAAGCAGTCTGCCCTAATGTAAAGGTCCTGAAACTTCAGAAGATCAAAAGCTGAAAGAAATAAGGTTCATGACCATGAAGAAGCGAACTCCAATGTCTTGCTAATGGTACGTCCAAAAAAAAAGTTGGAATCAAAACCATTTTAAGATAGCTTACTCGTTAGTAAAACGAATTACACCCATCGAATGCTGAATCATTTATTTGTTAAATAACCTCATTTGTAAATAAGTTTCTATAAGTTTGTAATACATAAATAGATACCATTATGACCCAGGAAGAGTTATTAGTTTTAATTTATAAAAAAGACGCAAAAGCTTTTACACATCTTTATGATATGTATTCCAAAAGCCTATTTGCAGTTATAAATGTACTTGTGAAAAATACCGAAGAAGCCGAAGATGTGCTACAAGATGTATTTGTTAAGATTTGGAAAAACATCGATTCCTATAATGAGAGTAAAGGTCGTTTTTACACTTGGATTCTTAATATTGCTAGAAATACTTCCATTGATAAGTTGCGTTCTAAAAACTTTAACAATAGTCAAAAAAACCTTTCTTCCGATAATTTCGTAAATCTATTAGATGACAGCACTAAACTGACAAACAAAGTAGACACTATAGGAATTCATGAGTTTGTCAAAAGGTTAAAACCAAAGTGCATCCAAATAATTGATTTACTGTTTTTTAAAGGGTACACCCAACAGGAAGCTGCAGAAGAATTGGCTATTCCTTTAGGAACAGTAAAAACACACAATAGGAATTGTATAAATGATTTAAGAACCTATTTGAAAGTATAATGGAAAATAAAGAATATATAGAATCAGGAATTTTAGAACTCTACGTTTACGGCTTACTTAGTGAGTCTGAAAACGAAGAGATTGCTAATCGTGCCAAAAATGATCCCGAAATACAAGCCGAAATCGTTGCTATAGAAAAATCAATCATTGCATTATCATCGAGTTTTTCACCTTTTAACTCTGTGGGTAATTATGAACGCATTAAAGAGAAATTAGACTTAAACTCAAGTTCTAAAGTAATTGAATTAGAACCTCGTAGCAATATTTCACAATACATGGGTTGGGCTGCTGCCGTTTTATTACTAATAGGTGTTGGTTTTATGTACAACCAACTTACTGTTACGACGAATCAAGTAGTAAATGTGGAGACAGAAAAATCTAAAATTGAAAAAGAGTTAAACAGTTTAACAATAGAAAACAAAGCTATTGAATCTAGTTTAGCTATTATTAGAGATGTCAACACAACAGTTGTGGCATTGGGTGGTCAAGCAGTTGCCCCAGAGTCCTTTGCAAAAGTATATTGGAATAAAGAAAGTCAAAAAGTATATATAGATGCTTCCGGATTACCAGAACCTCCAAAAGGAATGGTATACCAAGTTTGGTCTTTAACTTTAAATCCGCTTACGCCAACAAGTATTGGTTTATTGGATAATTTCACTGCAAACAACCAACGCTTCTTTGCTATGAATGCTATTATTAATGCAGAAGCTTTTGGAATTACATTGGAGCCAGCTGGTGGAAGTGTAACCCCAACCATGGAACAATTGTATACCCTAGGAAAAGTATAATTACATCCTAACTATTTACTATTAGAAGCAATAAAATCTTATCTACTAAGAAATTAAGAATTCAATGTCAAATGAAACTTAATTTCTTAGTGGATTTTTTATTTGTGGTAATGTACTTTCGGTTTTGCGAAAGCATAAAACTTATTTCTCTAAATTACGATGCAACATTTTAAAGTAGGCAAACGCTTTTAAAAGTCGGGTTCCGTACCAAGAAAACATTTCACCATCGACCAAAACAATTTGAGCTTTCGGTAAAATGGGTTGCATTTCATAAGCCTCTTCTTTTTTGAAAGGATAGGGCTCTGAGGACAACAATAGTAATTCAGGTTGGGAATATTGAAGTTGTTCTAAGGTTACTTCAGGATATCGAGGGGTATCATCACAAACGTTTTTAAAATGATTGAGTTGCAGTAATTCATTGATATAATTGTGAGAACCCGCCACCATATAGGGATTTTTCCAAATAAAATAAGCGACTCTCTGGATTGGTTTCTCCTTTATAAATTGCTGAAAATCACTCAAGGCAAAAGCTAATTTGTCGTTCCATTTACGAGCTTCGGTACGGCGATTGAAGAGTTGTCCAAAGTCGGATATCATTTTGAAATTGTCTTCAATAGTGTGAATATCAGTTACCCAAACAGGACAAATTTCACTTAGTTTTACAACTATTTCTTTGGTATTTTCTTCTTTGTTGCAAATGATTATATCAGGTTCTAATAGGCGGATTTTTTCATAATGCACTTTCTTAGTCCCTCCTACTTTCGTTTTAGTAGGCTTAAAATGATAGGGATGCACACAAAACTTAGTAATCCCAATGATATTGGCTTCTAAACCTAAATCATACAACAATTCCGTTTGTGAAGGAACAAGCGAAATAATTCGTTTTGGTACAGTTTCAAAAGTATGTGTGTTTCCGAGTTGGTCGACGAATGTTTTCATAGGCTATTTAAACACAAAGGACACTAAGCCTTCACTAAGTGCACAAAGTTTTAAAAAAAGGATAATCGGTTAATTGTTTAAATGGTTAGCATTCCGACAATTTGACCCGTGTATTTATTCAATTAATCAAATAATGATTCGTCAATTACCCATTCCTTAAACTAATAACGCCGCCATTTCCTGTTGCATTTTCAAAGCCTCAGCTCTTGCTTTTTCGGCAAAATCTTGTCCTTTCGAAGCATATATAATGCCGCGAGACGAATTAATTAACAAACCTACTTTATCATTCATTCCGTATTTACAAACTTCTGATAGACTTCCTCCTTGTGCTCCTACTCCAGGAACTAGCAGGAAACTATCCGGAACAATTTTTCGAATTTCTGTAAAATATTCTGCTTTAGTAGCCCCAACTACATACATTAAGTTTTGGCTGTTTTTCCATGTTTTGGAAGTCTCCAATACTTGTTTGTACAATTCTTTAGCTTCGCCTTGGGTACCAGCTACATTTAATGTTTGAAAGTCAAAAGCACCTTCGTTAGACGTTAAAGCCAACATAATGGTATGTTTGTTTTCAAAAGCCAAGAACGGCTCTACCGAATCTTTCCCCATATAGGGTGCGACAGTGACACTATCAAAGTTCAAATCTTCAAAAAAAGCTTTGGCATACATCGAAGAAGTATTCCCAATATCCCCGCGTTTAGCATCGGCGATCGTAAAGACATTTGGGTAATTTTCGTTGATATAATTGATGGTTTTTTGCAATGACATCCAACCTTTGATTCCATAAGCTTCAAAAAAAGCGGTATTGGGTTTATACGACACACACAAATCATGGGTTGCATCAATAATCGCTTTGTTAAATTCAAAAATAGGATCTTCGAGTGCTAATAAATGTTCTGGAATTTTATTCAAATCGACATCTAAGCCTACGCATAGAAATGATTTTTTAAGCTGAATTTGATTGTAAAGTTCTTGTGTAGTCATCTGTTGTTTGATTCTCGGGCAAATTTACAAACTAGAATTTTAAAAAACTTGGAATTTTACAATAATCCTAAAAAATTATATAAGGCATTTTCTGACTACATACAATATCTTTGGAAATTATCGGTCTTTTTGGAAAAACTGAAATAAAAACAGATAAATCAAAATGCAAAATCGCCAATTGGATTACTGATTTGAAATTCATTTTTTGGAAACATCAAAGAACGGTCTCCAAAAAAATATAATCCTTAAATTTATAGGAACTATTTCTATTGAACGTTTACTAAAAAAAATGAGGTCTTTTC